>NZ_KV809484.1:0-1046 GCF_001812605.1 Neisseria sp. HMSC073G10
AAAAGAAAAGAAGATAAAAAAGATGACAAGAAAGAAGAATCAAAAGGCTTACTTTGTGATTTTTTCCCAGACATTTTAGCCTGTGACAAAATGGGCAAACCAGAAGAAGGTATGTTTGATGACATTAATATTCCTCGGGTAACCGATGAAAACACATGGAACAGTGACAACTTCCTACCGCCAAATGGCGTTTGTCCTCAGCCAAAAAGTTTTAGTATTTGGGGAAAGCCGGTACAAATCAGCTATGAACCGCTCTGCGTTTTCATGGAAAAAGTCCGTTTTGCCGTTCTGCTCGGATTCATCATCATGTCCGCGTTTATTGTTTTCGGGTCTTTGAGGAAATAAGAGGTACTTATGCCATTACTTGCAGGTCTTATACCTTTATTGGCAATTTTGCTCAAAATGCTAATTGTCAGAATAATTATTGCTACTGGCATGACGTTTGTAACGTATGCAGGCTATATTATTGCGCTTAATAAATTTAAAGATTACACCCTAAATGCAATCAATTCCATGCCGTCTGATATTCTTAATTTACTTTTAATAGGTGGTTTTGGCCAAGGTCTCGGTTATTTATTCGGCGCATTCAGCTTTTATATTGGAATGAATACATTAAATAAATTAACTTTTATTATGCCAAGGTAGCGTTATGATTTATTTGTTTACTGGGAATATGGGTACTGGTAAAACTTCACGCGTCGTGTCCATGATTCTGAACAACGAAGACGGCTTGTTTAAAATGAAACTAGACGACGGTACGGAAGTAGATCGCCCGCTTTATTTCTGCCATATTGATGGTTTGGATAAACGCAAATTAAACGCACATGAACTCACGGAAGAAGAAATCATGTCTGCACCGTTGCGAGATATTATTCCGCAAGGTGCCGTCTTGATTGTTGATGAAGCGCACTATACCTATCCTGTTCGTGCTGCCGGTCGTCCTGTTCCGCCCTATATTCAAGAATTAACTGAACTTCGCCATCATGGCCATACGGTTATCTTGATGACCCAGCACCCAAGTCAGCTTGACGTATTTGTACGTAATC
>NZ_KV809484.1:1146-1872 GCF_001812605.1 Neisseria sp. HMSC073G10
CAAGTCAGCTTGACGTATTTGTACGTAATCTTGTGTCAAAACATACGCACCTTGAGCGTAAAGCAGTAGGTATGAAGCAGTATTCTTGGTACAAATGCGTTACCAGCCTAGATAATCCTGCCGCAGTTACAGGCGTTGAATCTTCAAGTTGGAAGCCGCCAAAAGAAGCGTTTAAATATTACAAATCATCCAGCCAGCATCAGAAATTTAAAAAGAATATTCCGCTTGCTGTTTGGGCTTTAGTAGCTATTTTGGGTTTTATGGCTTGGAAAGGTTTCAACTTCTATCAGATTTATAAAAAAGGTAGCGGCCAATCTGAAGTAGTTCAATCTGTTTCTGATTTGTCCGCAAGTGAACCACAGGCAATCAATGAAACTGAACAATCTAAAATTCAACAAGATATAAATTCAAATCTTAAGCCTGAAGATTTTGTACCTACTCTAGCCGAAAAACCTGAAAGTAAACCAATTTATGACAATGTAAGACAAGTTAAAACTTTTGAATACATCGCCGGTTGCGTTGAAGGTGGTAATAGTGGTTGTACTTGTTATAGCACCCAAGGCACGCCGCTAAAAGAAGTTACTAAAGCCATGTGTAAGGACTACGTGAAAAACGGCCTGCCTTTCAATCCCTATAAGGATGAACAGCACACCGTACAACAGCCACAAACAGCACCGCAGACAGCCTATGCGCCTGAAAATGGACAAGTACTTACGATGGGCGGCA
>NZ_KV809485.1:0-2012 GCF_001812605.1 Neisseria sp. HMSC073G10
TGCGGGCGTTGGCAACCTGAAAAACATCAAGCCGGCCGTTACCGGCCGCGATCCCTTATTGGCGGGTGCAGGGAATATCCGTATCCCTGCAAACGGCAATGTTGCGAAGGTGGACAGGATTCCGGATACGGCATTGGCGTCGAAGAGTCATCAAAAGAATGATTTTGGTACGTCTAAAGGACAGGGAGCAGAGTCTTCTATACCTGTCCCTCAAGCTATCCCAATAAAAATTAAAAATCCAGATAAAACGGTTAGTGAAACTACTTATAAATCTAATCCTAAACATACTCCTGGTCAGTTAGGGTTTAAGTTTGATGCTGGTATTGAGCCAAAGAATTCAGTTCAGTTAATTGAAAGTTCAGTACAAATTGGTAAACAGCGATTTGCAATTGATGATAAAGGACATATTCATCGTTATATGGGGGGCGATAGGAAAAATGAACCTTGGCATTGGGCTGGTTCTACATCCGATAAGAAGAATCCCTCGTCCTTAACAAGTCAACAAAAAGCAGGAATTAAAAAAGCATACCCCGATCAATCAAAGAATAAGTTATTAAAATAAGGATTATATGAATATTATTATGGACTCAACAAGAAAATTTGGGATTTTATGGGAAAAAAACTCTGAATGTAATGGTTTTATTTATGGAAAAATTCAGATAATAATAGGAGAGAATATATATCCTAAGATATGCCCATATGAGTATTTTACACTAAATACAGTTTTTAATAGTTTGAAATCATCCTTTGAAGAGAAGTATTATGCAGGTGGAAACAATGGTTTGGATTTTGGAGAGCAACTATTTGATATAGATAAATATAATTCTCTGGAATTATGCAATATATTTTCTATTGATACTGCATATATGAGTGGAGGGAGTAATTGTGAAATAGATTGTTTAGTATTAGAAATGGGATATGCTGGTGAGGAAGAGAGACTTTTTTATAGTTTTGACAATGGGAAAAACTTTAAAGAAATCAGGTATAAGAAAGGTACAGTTGAATCTGTTATTTTTCAATTGAATCTATAATATATTTTAGCAAACTATAGCCTTCACGAATTCTTCGCGTTTTTTGCAGGTGTCCACAATCTGAAAAACATAAAGTTGACTGTTACCGGCAGCAATCCTTTACTGGTTGGTGCTGATAACAACAGGAATTTGTATCACTGGGCAGGAACCTTAAACAGGAATAGAATTGATAAACTTAATATCCAACTGCGTAGGAAATTGGGTATTCCTGGAAAATAAATTTTATTCAAGGAGTGTTCTAAATGATTTTTGGGGATCCATATAAATTTGCAATTTGGATTGAGGAGATAGATGAATGGAGTTCAGAAAATTTTTCCGAAGGGATTTTTACATTTTTTGTGAATGGAGACATGATTCCTCAAGAACTACCAAATACGTCTACTTTTTTACCAAATTCTTTGCGTAGCATACAACAGTTTATTTCAATAAATGATAATCTAGAGTGTCCTAATTTATTTAACTTAGACTATTGTAATGCATATATTTTTTTGAACGATGCTGTTCATTATCGTAATATGAAATTATCAGAAGAAGAATCTTATTTATATTGGAAATACTGTATAACAGAATATATTGATAACCCTGAAGAAAAAGATAATATTTGGTATTTGTCCGATAAGTATAATGAAAAATTGTTATATTTAAATAATAATATTATTAAGGAATCAGTGTTTAAAAAAGGATATATAAAAAATATTATGGAAAAAATAATTATTAAATATGATTATATTTTAAATGATAATTAATGAAATTTATCTCACATAAAATCTATGTTTAAGGATGAATTAAACATGTGTTCTTTAATATTTTCTAGAGCTGTTAGGACTATAAAGCCAACAGCAAGCCGTGGCCCATATGAAACCTAAACTCAATACGTAGGATGTGCGGAACGCACATATGCAGTTCTCAAGGTTTGAGCCAAGAGGCTGTCTGAAACAACAAATACGGTTTCAGACGACCTTTCTTTCAACAAGCCACCAC
>NZ_KV809486.1:0-7183 GCF_001812605.1 Neisseria sp. HMSC073G10
GGCTTTGAACATGGACAACAGGGGATAGGCGGGATGGCCGCGGTGGTCTCGGAGGTAACGGGTTCTTTGACGATTCAGGTACTGTTCGATCGGTTGCCAATCAATCACCTGATCCAACTTCAATAGTGGGAAGCGGTCAATGTGTTTGGCAATCATGGCTTGGGCGGTTTGCTGGAAGAAGGTACTCATGGAAAATCCTCTAAATATCTTGGTGGGAATTTAGGGGATTTTGGGGAATTTTGCAAAGGTCTCGGCCTTTTTGTTTTTGAATATTGTAAGTAATTGTAGAATTAAGAGAAATTGGAATTGATAGACTAAAATACTAGCATTATGAATTTAACATAATATAAATTATTTTCTTTTTTCCTATTCTTCTACAAATTCCGCTTATTGTTCCTATATGTCAAATGAGAATCAATGATACTCAAGAGAGTGTGCTCATAGTACTCCAATTTTTAGTATAAAATCAATAGGTTTTAAGAGAAACTTGGCTATTTAATTTTACCTTACCTCTACTTCCTAATTTATTGTGTAGTGGAGTAGGAGAGATATAAGAATACCAAGTACCATCAAACTCTTGTGAAACAAGAAAGTGTAGGGGATAGCTAATTTATACTGCAAAGGCCGTCTGAAACATTAAGTTCAGACGGCCTATTTGCAAATTTTTTTAGCAAGTTGATAAGTTAAACTGTAAGAAATTTGCGAGTTAATCACATTATGAATATAAGATAATAATCTTACAAGAGATCATCTGGCTGACCTTTAATTTCAAAACCTATGCTCTATTTTAATTAGAAATTCATTCCGTTTATAGCGATTTAGCCAGGACGAGCTTTTGTTGTCAGTGTGTTTTACGGTGAGGATGGGTACGAAGCCGCGGAGGAAAGGGCGATCGAATTTGATGTCCAACTGGTAGGTGCGTTCGAAATCACGGCGGCGGGTTTCCAGCCAGGCATGGTAATCCTGATAGGCTGTTTTGCGCCAGATTGCCTGAAAGGTGGCGTCGATGCCGGATTCGAAACGTTTATTGACGCCCGCGCGCAGGCCGTGCCGGCGGTAGGAATCCACTTTTTCGCGGCTGTTTTTGCGCAGGTAGTCGTAGCCGCCGAATACCAGCCAGTCTTTCGGCAGGGCGTAGATGGCGGTGGTGAACAGAAGCGTCTGCGGGCCGTTGAAATGTTTTAATTCACCGCGGTAGCGGTCGTATTTGTGGTCGAGCTGCACGCCCAGCGAGGCTTGGTCGGAAAAGGTGCGGCTGTATGCCGTGCTGATGCCGGCGCTGCTGTCGCGCAGTTTCCCGCCCGACCATTCGTATTGCACCTGCGGGCCGATACTGAAGGAATGGTCTTTGCTCTGAAAACTGTAAGCGGGGCTGACGTTGATATTGTGTTCGCCGTATTCTTTGTTGCCGGGATAGAGCCGGCCCCATGCGTAGCCGCCCAGTTGCAGGCCGTGGTGGCCGTTGAGCGAAATGCGTCTGCTTAAGTTGGCTTCATATACCCACATCCGGTTTTTCAACGCATCGGGCGCGTAGGCGTCAAGCTGTTCGTTGCGGCAGGACAGCATTCCGGCATCGTCCAGAATCGGCTGCCCGTTCGAATCGAAACCGCAGCTTGTCTGATTGCGGACAACCGTCGTGCCCGACGACTGGTTTAAGTTGGTGTCGTAACCCGCGCCGAACGAAACCGAGCCGCTCCACGCATCGCGTTTCTTCAAAGCGTCGGCAAACACTTTGATTTTCTCATTGACGGCGGGCACTTCGGGAATATCGATGCCGTCGAACAATGCCGCCGATTCTTTGTTTTGTTTGTCTATAAACAGCAGCCGCGCCAAATCCAGGCGGCCGCGCAGAAATTCGGGATTTTTGCGGTAAAGCTCGCGGTATTTCGCCAGCGCGGCCTCCAAATCGTCGCGGGACACCGCCTGATTGGCCTCGGCAAACAGCACTATATCGGGGTCGTAATCATCCTGACGGCGGTAAATGTCTAACAGCCGAGCCGTTTCCTCTTCGTTTTGCGCGTTGACCGCCTTCATCAGCGACAACGCCAAATCTTCGCCGTCCTGCACTTCTCCCGCGCCGAATTCGATCGCCGTATTGTCCGCTTCGTTCCTTTCCTGCTGAGCGCGGCGGAGTTCCGTTCCCTGTTTGAGCTGCATGAAGCGGTCTTCCCTGTCGTCGGCAAACGCGTGGGGCAGCAGGCTGATAAAAAAGGGAAGGAGCAAAAGGCGTTTCATAAAATTCTTTCCTGTGTATCGGGCGGCTTTGTTTTTCAGACGACCTTTTCAAAGAAAAACTGACATTTCATCTTTACCGGGCAGAGCATTTTTTTATTTGAATGACGGGTCGTCTGAAAATGAGCTTCTCAAGCCCATCGAAACAGCACGCCTTCAAACTCACGGGCCGTTCGAAAAATACCGGCTTAAACGCATTGCGAAGCCCGATATTTCCGAACGGCCCTGTACGATGTGCATTGTGTGTCGGATGATTTGTGTTTTATAGGCGGACGGAATGGGAAACGACAAAAACCGTCCGCCTTATCGCATTATGATTCATTATTTGCCGATTTTCGTACCGCCAAAGGCAGTGTTATAGGCATGGTTTCGACCAAAATCAGCCACGCCCGCAATCGCTGCGCCTTGATTGCCGAAGAAATGACCGTGGGTCGTACCGGCCACTTTGTTTGCCGTAGCTGTACCGGAGAAGGAAGCCTTAGCCGTATTAATCGTGGCATTGTTGATGGCGACATTCAAACCTGCGCGTTCCATTTCTCCGTTCAGCGTTCGCTTACCGAAATCAGCTTTCAACGTACCGTTTAAGAGGGCTGTATTTTGCGTATGATATTGGTTGATACCCTTAACCGTATAAGTGGCAGTACCCGTAGTCGGCAGATTGGTGGTTCGACCCGTGCCGCTGTAGAAGGCGGTGTAATTCGTGCCTTTGGTACCGACAGCCGCACCGGAAGGAACGGCAGACCAGTCGCCGAAGTAAACATCCATATTACCGACTTTAGAATAAGATAAACGGCCTAAATGGGAATGGTCGGGCATTCTTGGAATATTGTCCCAAACAATACCTTTCATACGGTACAGATTCGCGACCGTAACGCCGTTTTTGTCTTTACCCAAAATACCGTGAGCGAACGTTTTGACAAAAAATCGATTTGCCGTCGCATCAATTTTGGCAAAAGAAACAGGCTTGTTATTGGCAATACCTTTCTCTGGAGTTCCTGAGACAGCCTTGTTATCACTAACAAAAATGGAAGCTTTACCTTTATGCTCACCTTCGTTTTCAAGAGTAACACCAATATGCTTTACCCTTTCGACTTGAATCGATTCGGTCGTCGCACCAGTCGGGTTGGCTTGAAAACCTTTAGGCAGTGCAAACACAGAAGAAGCGGCAAACGCAACACTCAATACCGCAACGGTTTTTACGAGTTTCATAATTCACTCTAAAATAAAGTTTTACAAAATCAACGAACTTTCTCAAGAAGAATCTGAATCAAACTTACAAATCCGCCCTCTTGGAAAAGTAAGGTAAGTATATTCCTATTTTTAGGAAATAGAAACATGAATTATTATCATTTCTGAAAATTTACACTTCACTAATATCAGAGTTTTGATAATTGTATTTAGAAACTATTTTAGAACTTGCCCGTAATCCCTATCCTGATGGTTCTGCCCGGTGCAGGCAGGTAAGAACGGCTCATCGGGTCGAGGTAGTAGCGGTTGGTCAGATTGCTGCCCACAAGCTCGGCAGTCAGGTTCTTGCCGATTTTATAACGCAGGTAGGCATCCCATACCGCAACAGGCTGCCAGCGCATATCGTTATGCTGGGGCTTCATATTGTCATTCTGATATTTATTGCGCACATCGTAGAATGGCTGCCAAGCATCGTTGCGGTTTTCATAGACGCGGCTGTGGTAATGGAGGCGCACGCCTGTTTCCAGTTTGTTGGCAAGGAAACGGCTGCCCAATTCGGCATCAATTGACCAGCGTGGTTGAAGCGCGCTTGCCAGATAGCCCGAATCGGTCAAGCCGCCGTGGTTGCAGACAGGACGATTCATAGTCTTACCGTTTTTCACAAAATAGCTTGAATCAACCATGCCCTCTGTTGCGGATGTCCAAGTGAAATTTTCGTCGCACATTTTGTTTTTCAGGCTGCGGAATACGTTCAGGCTGCCGAAGACGCGTCCGGTATCGAAGCGGGTGGACAGCTCGGCACCACTGCGGATTTGTCTGTCGAATTGTTCGAATTCGAGATTGCTGTCCCTATCGATAACGTTTTCGGTCTTGTTATGGAAGTAATTGACGCGGAAATCCGCTTTTTTCATTTTCGGTAACAGCCCCGTCAAATCATGAATATAGCCCACTTCCCAGTTTTTGGCGTGTTCGGGCCGCCAGCCATAGCCCATGCGGTTGAATGAGCCGGCGGCGGTAGAAAAGCCGTAAGTCCCTTCAAAAATGCTGGGGTAGCGCAGGGTTTCGGTATAGCGCAAATAGGCGCGGCTGTAATCAGTAAAATTGATGGTGGCAGAAAATGCAGGTACCCAACCGCTGCCCTTCTGCTTCATTGCCCTCTGTCTTTCGGCTTCGGTCATTGGCGTTGTGTAAACACTTGCACTGGCTGCGTAGTATTTAGGTACAAATTGCGGACTGTCTGGAATAGACGGGTCATATACAGGATTGGCGACTTTGGTGTGCAAATCAGGAATGCTGCCATTGGTAAGGGGATGATCCTGCATATTCAGACGGCCTTTATCGTCTTTCAACCAATAGAAATCCACCTTTTCATTAGGATTGACCCATTTTTCGCGATCATCTGTCAAAGTCGGAATATATTGCGAATTGACTTGAAACGAAGTCAGGCTAATTTGTGCATGTTTTTTTCTTTGTTCTGCGTATTCCTCTGTTTCATATAAAACTCCATAATCAAGACTGCCATTCGCCAAAGCATCGTCAATTGCCTTGTAATCCGCGTATTCTTGCGGCGTGGCAACCCTGCCGATCGAATATTTTATTCCCCTGTTCATTTCTAACGGATCGCCGGTCTTATTCGTGCCGCTTTCCAAACGTCTGCTTTTATCCTGAAGTTGGAAATTGGTATATCGCCCACCTGCCGTCAAAGTCAGCCAGCGGAAGGGTTCGTAGCGAAAATTAAAGCCCAGATTGTATTCACGCCGCTTGCCGTTGCGAGGTACACCGTATTGGTTCAATTCATAATTTGCCCTGATGGTGCTGTTTTCGAGTTCTTCCCGATATTTGTCGTATCCTCCCCGCTCCAGCTCGTCTGAAAAATCATTGCGCGATGTCAGTTTTTCATTTTGAAAATCGCCCATCAAAGTCAACGACAGTTTGTCGCTCAATTTCATACGGTTGGAGAATTGAAAGCCTGTACGGTTGTTACGGGCGTAATAGGCGTTGCCTTCAATAGTGTTGAACCTGCCGTTTGTATTGGGCGTTTCGGGTTTGGGCGGTTTTGGGACTTCAAAACCTGCATTCAGCAATTCTTGACGCTCTTCAGGCGTAGCTTTTTGCCATCTGTCGTACTCATCCCATGCTATTTGAAATTTGTTGTCCTCATAAACGGTATCGCCGGGTGAGCCACCTGCGGTATTGGTTTTGGATTTGGTGCGCGTTGTCCAAAGCGTGGCATCGAAATCTATCCAACGGCTGCCCTCGGGCTTCCACGAATAGTCGATATTGTAGGAACGCTGTTTTACCCATGCCTGCGGCCATTCGGCAATTTTGTTGAGGACGGACGCATCCCAACTGATGGGGCCGATAATGCGCGAAGGCATAATTTCGCCGAACGTGGAATCGGTATGGCGCAGGCCGAATTTGAGCGTTTGGCGGTTCGGCAGACGGAAGGTGGTTTTACCTACCCATGATTTGGTTTCGAGCGAGGTATTGCTGACTTCCCCGCCCGGATGATAAAAAAGTCCGATTTTTGAAATATCGGGTGCGCCCAGCATGTTTTCACTGCCGAAAAATTTCTCACCCTTGGCAGCGGCTTCTTCTTTACGACGTTTCAATTCGTCTAAAGTTTCTTGTGTCCAAGGACCGATATAACCGTAGCGTTCCGCGCCTTTTTTGCCGGAAAAATAATTGCCTTTACTGCGGTAGGCATAGGCAAGCATGGCATCGAAATTGTCCTGCTTGGTGGCGGCGGCAATGCGGTAGGCTTTATCCTCCCCAAATTTATTGCGTCCGTTGAAACGCTGGTCGATTCGGTCGGTATCGTCAAAAAACGAACGCCAAATACCACCCGTCGCTACTGCGGGAACAGGCAAGGTTCGATAATCGACTGAATGTTCATAAGCATTCTCACGCCTTTTGATGGAATTGTTGGAAGCCTCCGCCTTCACTTCAAAGCCGTATTTCTGCCCTTCGGGGACAATATCGTCGGCATCGATGGTTTTCAGGGCGACGGAGCCGCCTATGCCGCTTTTCATATCACGGCTGAACGAGGGGCCTTTTTCGATAGAAACGCTACTGATGATGTTGGGGTCGACGTAGTTGCGGTTGTTTGCGCCCGCGTAGCCGCGCCAGACGGTAATCGCCTGCTCCGTGCCGTCGATGGTAACGGGAATCCGTCCTTGACCTTGCACACCACGTATATTCGGATCCAGCGCGCCGCTGTTGCGCGCGTCGCCGCTGTACACGCCGGACATACCGCTTAAAAGGTCGGATACGGTGTTGCCTTTGAAGGTTTCGACTTCGTTTTTGCTCTTGTAAAGATTGACGATTTCGCGGGTATAAACGCGGTTTTTACCGATTTCATCCTTATTTCGAGTTCCTTTGACAGTTATGGTATCGAGAATAACTGTCGAATTATCTGCAGCATAAACGGCAGGGACGAAACCAATGGCGGCGATGCAGGCGGAGAGGGTGGTGACTTTGATCGGTTGCATAGAATGAATCCATATAACTTGATTGGTAAGGCCGTCTGAATGAGACAGATCGAATAGATGCGATTACACTCTGACTAAAATAATACAAATAAGTTTGATTATTATTTATAATTTTATGAAATTCTAACTTGTTTTTAATAATATGGAAATGTTTTTTGAGATTTGATCAATAGAATAGGGAGGGGAAGCGGTAGAGATTATTGAGCCGCTATTTCGATTATGTGAGTTATTTCTGACACTGCACCGTAAATTCCGCTATGCCCGGGCAGTCT
>NZ_KV809486.1:7283-118890 GCF_001812605.1 Neisseria sp. HMSC073G10
ACCGTAAATTCCGCTATGCCCGGGCAGTCTATTTGGGGCAGAACAAAGTAAGTGTGCAAAGCCATCTGAAGGCGATGTGTTTGAACCTCTTAAAGGCAGCTAACAGGCTAATTGCGCCAGTTGTCACCTTAATTATCGAGTAATGAAGTCGAGTAGGGAGCAGGGAGCCTTAGTACGATACCAAGTACCTTCATATTCCTTGAGAAGAAGTACCTTGTACTAGACATACTTAGAAAAAGTGTTCCGCTAGTTGCAAGATGTGATTTTTTTAAATCTGGAGGCAGGAATCTCATTGTGAACGTAGAAGTTCTTCTTTAATAAGAGAAACAGGAGTTGGCAGGCTAAAATACTAGTATTATGAATTTAACATAATATAAATTATGCGAACTTAGACTAGTGTGATGCAATAGTCTTTTCTACAGATTATGGCCACAACCAAGCCCATGTGCTTCGTTCTTCTCCTTGCAGTAAAACCAAAGTTCGGCAAGCTGAGGCTGTGTTCATGCATTCGAAGCCGATTCCGTAGGCTGATAAGGCTACGGTAATTTTTGGATGTAGGAATTGTTGTTTTGCTCCTGTACCTATAATAATGACTTCTGGACGGTTTTCTGCTGTTTCAATTGCTGATATAAAAATTTGTTCGTTTAATTCTTCGATGGTTGCTTGAGGAATGATGCTAATTTTGCCATCTTGCCAGCAAATGGGTTCTGAATATGTTTGTTCACCGATTTGCAATATGCCTTGTGAGGATGAAAAAAATGATGTGGCTTTATCGATATGGTTTTCTGTGATTTTCATGGCAATTCCTGTTTTTATGGTAGAACGATTTTCAGACGGCCTTGGGAAACCTTGCAAAAAAAGGTGCAAAATCAAGCAATATCAGGTAGGATTCAACGTTTGACCTTGTGCATTGATGCTTTGCTCTGAATTTACGATTGCAAGCGATTATAACAAGCCTTGGTTTTTCGTGATTATTTTAAAGTATCGGCTCAAAAGGAGACACAATGAAGCCAGTAAATATCGGTCTTTTAGGTTTGGGTACAGTCGGTGGCGGTACGGCTACTGTATTGCAGGACAACGCTGCGGAAATTAGCCGCCGTTTGGGACGTGAAGTCCGTATTTCTGCTGTTTGTGATTTGAGCGAAGAAAAAGCCAAACAAATTTGCCCGAATGCTGCTTTTATCAAAGATCCGTTTGAGCTGGTTCAACATCAAGATGTTGATGTTGTTGTTGAATTGTTTGGCGGTACTGGTATTGCCAAAGATGCGGTATTGAAAGCGATTGAAAACGGCAAACACATTGTTACTGCCAATAAAAAACTGCTGGCTGAATACGGCAATGAAATATTCCCTTTGGCGGAAGAAAAAAATGTCATGGTGCAGTTTGAGGCTGCTGTTGCCGGCGGTATCCCTATTATCAAGGCTTTGCGTGAAGGCTTGGCTGCAAACCAAATCCGCAGTATCGCCGGTATTATTAATGGTACCAGCAACTTCATTCTTACTGAAATGCGTGAAAAAGGCAGCGCGTTTGCAGACGTATTGAAAGAAGCTCAGGCTTTGGGCTATGCAGAAGCTGACCCTACTTTTGATATCGAAGGTCATGATGCCGGCCATAAAATCACCATCATGAGCGCATTGGCATTTGGTACGCCGATGAACTTTTCTGCCTGCTATTTGGAAGGCATCAGCAAACTCGACAGCCGCGATATCAAATACGCTGAAGAACTTGGCTATCGTATCAAGTTGTTGGGTATTACCCGTAAAACCGACAAAGGCATCGAGTTGCGCGTACACCCTACTCTGATTCCTGAAAGCCGTTTGCTGGCTAACGTTAACGGCGTGATGAATGCTGTCCGTGTCAATGCCGATATGGTTGGTGAAACCTTGTATTACGGTGCAGGAGCCGGTGCATTGCCGACTGCTTCTGCCGTAGTTGCCGATATTATTGATATTGCCCGCCTGATTGAAGCGGAAACTGACCATCGTGTCCCTCACTTGGCATTCCAACCTTCGCAAGTTCAAGTGCAAAATATTCTGCCTATGGATGAAATCACCAGCAGCTACTATCTGCGCGTTCAAGCAACTGACGAACCGGGCACTTTGGGTCAAATTGCCGCCCTCTTGGCCAAAGAAAATGTTTCTATCGAGGCTTTGATTCAAAAAGGCGTGATTAATCAAAGTACTGCTGAAATCGTGATTCTGACCCACACCACAGTGGAACACAACGTCAAACGCGCTATCGCAGCGATTGAAGCTCTGAGCTGCGTGGATGCTCCGATCACCATGATCCGCATGGAAAGCCTGCATGACTGAGCAACAAACGGAAAGGCCGTCTGAAGAGCAACTGGCAGCTAGAAAGAAAGCCAAGGCAAAAATCCGCACCATTCGCATTTGGGCATGGATTATTTTGTCTTTGCTGGCTCTGACTGCCCTGCTCTCACAATGCGCCATGAACAAGCCGCAGATGAAACAAAATGTGGTGGAGTCTTGCGTAAAAAACATTCCTTTTGCTGAAAAATGGCAAACTGATTTGAAGGCAAAAGGT
The DNA here is from genome assembly GCF_001812605.1 of Neisseria sp. HMSC073G10. Taxonomy (NCBI): domain Bacteria; kingdom Pseudomonadati; phylum Pseudomonadota; class Betaproteobacteria; order Neisseriales; family Neisseriaceae; genus Neisseria; species Neisseria sp. HMSC073G10. The sequence goes on from NZ_KV809486.1 coordinate 9,828, forward strand.
TTGGATGCGCAAAACGAGAAATTGGCTCAAGACTATTGTGTCTGTATGTGGGATCAGCCCTTAAGCAAACTCTCTGACGAACAAATCCGAAACTTCGGCAAAATCAGCCCAGAGGAGCAACTCAAGCTCTTGGGTGGCGCGGAAGCTTTTGAGGCACGCGATAAGCAATGCGTGGCTGATTTAAAGGCTGAGTAAACCAAAATATGGGTTTAAGCCAAAGGCTACAAGGCCGTCTGAACAACAGACGGCCTTTCTTATATTGAATAAATAGTAATAAGAATTGATTTCATTATATTTTAAGTTTAAGATAGCTTGGTTAATTGCTTTTCTATGGTTGTTGCCATGCGCTACCACTTTCCTATTGCCATTGATATTTATGATTTTTTGTATACCGGCCGGTTTGATTATCTGGAAATCGGACAATCGGCAGAGTCTATTTTGCAGATGTTTCCTGCGCCTGATTGCGTTCCTAAAGGCTTGTTGGTACAAAAAGGCTGGAATATTTGGCTTTATGGCGATATCGAACTGCATTTCTCCGACAATCGTTTGACACAGATTCGCGCTGATTTTCAGCCTGATGCTGCACTAAGCGGCGGCCGTTGGGTAAAATTGAATCCGTGGTTTTTTGCAAATGGCTGCCTTGATGTATATGCCGTCATTCAGCGCTTAGTACAACGCAATATCGATTTTATTAAAACGGAAACGCATACCAATTTGATTTTACAGCTGCAAAGCGGGGTCGAATTGATTTTTGAAAAATGTCGGGGTATGAAACTTGCCTCGTTCCGCAAACAAAAAGCCTCCCTGCCCCATTGGGCGCGTGAAACGGCTTCTTAAATAAACAATGCCGTCTGAAAACATCATTTCAGACGGCATTATCAGTTACAAACCATTCAATAACTGTCGGATTTTCGTCATCGCCATAGAAGTCTGTTCATTACAGCCCACAGTCCCTACTCCGCTATCAAAGCAATCAATGCTGCTGACGCTGCAAAAGTGAGCATAGGCCATTTTCAACTCTCTGGCCAAAACGGCTTCAGGCATACCGGTCATACCGAGTACATCTACCCCGTCACGGCGATAACGGGCGATTTCTGCGCGGGTTGGACGGCGCGGACCTTGCAGGCAGCCATAAACGGCGGAGTCGTAAATCGGCACATTGTGCGCTTTCGTGATATTCAACAATTCTTGTCGCAATTCATCGCAATAAGGGTTGAAAAAATCGGTATGGACAACCGGGCATTCTTGACCTTCAAAAAAAGTATCTTTACGGCCATAGGTATAGTCGATCAAATCGTCCGGCAACACCAAACTGCCGTTTTCAAAATCAGGATTGATACCGACGACTGAAGAAATGGCAATGATGTTTTCAACGCCTAAAGAGTGCAACGCCCAGATATTGGCGCGGTAGTTGATTTCATGCGGCGCGATGGTATGGCTGAAGCCGTGTCGGGCAAGGAAAACAATATCCAAGCGCCCCAACCTGCCGAACAAAATAGGGCTGCTGGTTAAGCCGTATGGAGTGCGTACGATTTTTCGTTCAGTAATTTCAAGCTCCGGCAGTTTGGTCAAACCGCTGCCGCCGATAATGGCTAACATATAGACTTCCTTTGTTATCAATGGCCGTCTGAAACTTGGATTTCAGACGGCCTTAATATTATCGATTTATTTATGTTTGTAGAAATGGCTGCCGAAATAGGCAGATGCGCCTTCACGCAATAAAACCAATGTTACGGCGGCAAGCGGCAGACCGGCAAGCATACCGACAAAACCCATCAGTTGTCCGAAAGCCATCAATGAGAAAATCACCCAGAAAGGCGACAAACCAATGCGGTCGCCGACGATTTTAGGCGTAATGAAAAAGCTTTCCAAGAATTGGCCGACACCGAATACAGCCCAGACCATCAACAAACCCTGCCATGAGCCATATTGTAAAAGCGCGGCGATTGTCGCCAGTAAAAGGCCGGTAAATGCGCCCAAATACGGAATAAATACCAAAATACCGGCAATCATACCGATGGCAAAGCCGGAATCCAAACCGACCAGCATCAAGCCCAAGCCATAGACCAAGCCCATAATCATCATAACCATCAGCTGGCCACGCAGAAACTCGCCCAAAACTTCATCCATATTGCCGCTGATACGCGTGTAGGTCTCGATAAAACGGCGTGGAACCAGTTTGCTGATTCCGGAAGACCAGCGTTTCCAATCCAACAAGAAGTAATACAGCAACAAAGGCAACAACACCAAATTGCTGACGCCACTGATGACGTTACCGCTCTGACGCATCAAGGTCGGAATCCATTCTTTGAGCGTATTGCTCAACTCATCCGTATGCGATTGCAACCATGCGATGATTGATTCTTGATCGATTTGAATATAATCCCCGCTGACGCTGTTAAGCCACGGCAGCAGTTTGTTTTGAACAAAGCCCACGATTTGCGGCAGGCGTTCGGCCAGATTGTTAAACTGGTTCAACAACATAGGCACGATAATCAGCACCAACGACAGCAATATCAGCAAAGCAAGCGCCATAATAATCATAGAGGCCGGTGCTCGGCGGATACGCTTCAATTGCAGCCATTCGACCAAGGGATTCAAAACATAGGCCAAAACGGCAGCCACAATAAACGGCGTCAAAACATTGCCTAAGGCATATAAAAGCCAAATAAAGGCCGCGATAACGCAAGCCATAATAATCCACGGTTTTACACTGCGCGCTTTCTTTTGATACATAAAAAGGTATTTCCCAATTGATGTTTAAGGTTTTCGAAATAAATAAGCAGTATAACAGATTCACAAAGGCCGTCTGAACGCGTGACGGCTATTAAGATAAAATAAAAATTGTTGACAATAATGCCAAAAAATTCAGCCTGAATCCTCTAATTTAAGATAAAATACGCTCCAACAATCTACCCATACCCGAATAAGGAAATCCAATGAGCACTTCTTTGAGCTATCGTGACGCAGGCGTGGATATCGACGCAGGCGATCAACTGGTCGAAAACATCAAACCTTTTGCCAAGCGTACTATGCGCCCTGAAGTGTTGGGTGATTTGGGCGGTTTCGGCGCTTTGGTCGAAATCGGCAAAAAATACAAAAATCCGGTATTGGTTTCCGGTACGGACGGCGTCGGCACCAAGCTGAAACTGGCATTCGACTGGGACAAACACGATACCGTCGGCATCGATTTGGTTGCCATGAGCGTCAACGACATTTTGGTTCAAGGTGCAGAACCTTTGTTCTTCTTGGACTATTTCGCTTGCGGCAAGCTGGACGTTGCCCGCGCGACTGATGTGATTAAAGGTATTGCCCAAGGTTGCGAAGAATCCGGTTGCGCTTTGATTGGCGGTGAAACTGCCGAAATGCCGGGCATGTATCCCGAAGGCGAATACGACTTGGCCGGTTTTGCCGTCGGCGTGGTTGAAAAAGAACGCGTGATTAACGGCCGCAGCATTCAGGCCGGAGACGTTGTTTTGGGCTTGGCTTCCAACGGCGCACACTCCAACGGCTACTCTTTGGTACGCAAAATCATCGAGCGCGACAATCCCGATTTGGATGCAGAATTCGACAACGGCAAAACCTTACGCGAAGCCATCATCGCCCCTACCCGCCTGTATGTGAAACCTATCCTTGCCGCTTTGGAAAAATTCACCATTAAAGGCATGGCCCATATTACCGGCGGCGGCATTACCGAAAACGTACCTCGCGTTTTGCCTGAAAATACCGTCGCACAAATCGATGCCAAAGCGTGGGAATTGCCTAAACTATTCCAATGGCTGCAAAAAGCAGGCAATGTGGAAACCCAAGAAATGTACCGTACATTCAACTGCGGTATCGGCATGGTTGTTATCATTGCCAAAGAAGATGCCGATGCGGTACAAGCATTCTTGAGCGAACAAGGCGAAACCGTTTACCGCTTGGGCGCAGTTCGTGAGCGCAACGGCGACGAGCATCAAACCCAAGTGGCTTGATTAAGATGTAATTAAAAAAGTGCGGATGATGAATCCGCACTTTTTATTGTTTATGATTTAGGGGAATCTCCGCCCTAGCCTGCTTCTTCCATAAAACCGGCCAACTGAGCAGTATCGTGGGCAATCATCAGCTCTTCATTGGTTGGAACAACCAAAACAGCCGGCATAGAACCTGTCGGGCTAATGATACCGGAGTTGCCGTAGCGTTTGTCCATATTGGCTTTGGTGTCGATGTGAAGACCTAAGAAATCCAAGTAGGAAACAGTTTTAGCGCGGATATTACGCGAGTTTTCGCCGATACCGCCGGTGAACACGAGTGCGTCAACGCCGCCACAAGCCACAGCCATCGAAGCAATGTATTTGGCAAGGCGGTAAGTCATGACTTCCAAAGCCAAGCGTGCGCCTTCATGGCCTTCATCCGCAGCAATTTCCAAAGAACGGCAGTCGTTGGAGAGTTCGGAAATACCGAGCAAACCTGATTTTTTGTTCAGTATTTCATCAACTTGGGCAACATCCAAACCGGCATGTGAAGTCAGATAGCTGTATACGCCCGGGTCGATGTCGCCGCAGCGTGTACCCATTACCAAGCCTTCGATCGGCGTGAAGCCCATACTGGTGTCGACAGATTTGCCGTTTTTGATTGCGGTAATGGATGCGCCGTTGCCTAAGTGGGCAATAATCATGCGGATGTCTTCCAACGGTTTGCCCAAGATGCGTGCGGCTTCAGGAGCAACGTAACGCATACTGGTACCGTGGAAACCGTAGCGGCGGAAAGCGTATTTTTTACGCAATTCGCGCGGAACAGCATAAGTGTAGGCACGCTCCGGCATGGTTTGGTGGAACGAGGTATCCATCACGCCGACATTGGGCAGGCCCGGGAAATGCTCTTGCGCAGCCAAAATGCCGTTAATATTGGCAGGATTGTGCAACGGAGCGAGCGGAATGCAGGCATCGAGTTCATCCATGACTGCTTGGTCGATCAAAACAGATTCGCTGTATTTTTCGCCGCCGTGTGCGATGCGGTGGCCGATGGCTTTAATACGGTCGTGCAGGCCGTGTTTTTCCAGTTCTTTCAGCAACATGCCTACTGCACCGGCGTGGTCGTTACGGCCGGTCAAAGCTGTTTGGCATTTTTTGCCGTCTTTGCTGAACGTAATGACTGCTTCGGGCGTACCCAAACGTTCGCCGAGACAGCTTAAGAGAACTTTACCGTTTTTACGGTCGATAACAGCACCTTTGAGTGAAGAGCTGCCGCAGTTCAGAACAAGAATGAGTTGGTTGGACATGGTGTTTCTCCTTTGAATTTTGATTGTTTTTTTGGCTTCAGGCCGTCTGAAAAGAGCAAAAACATTTGAGAGCTTTCCAGATTGCCTTTGGTTTGGTGTTTAGTCAGGCTTCATGCCCAATCCTAATCTCCATTGCAGGTATCGCTACCCAACTAAAATCTGCTTATTTGGTTTTCAGACGGCCTTGTTTAATGGCGTGGCCGTCTGAAAACTTAAAAGCAATCTTCCGGCACTCGGACTTGTCCTTCCATAATCACGCGTGCGCTACGGCTCATAACTGCTTTGGTAGCCGTCCATTGCCCATCCTGACATTCAGCGGCGGCACCTACACGCAGCGTACCTGATGGATGACCGAAGCGGACTTCTTTACGCGCTCCGCCTCCGGCTGCAAGGTTGACCAGCGTTCCGGGCACGGCGGCTGCGGTAGCGATGGCAACTGAAGCGGTCCCCATCATGGCGTGGTGCAATTTGCCCATGCTCAGCGCGCGTACCAATAAGTCGATGTCGGCAGCTTGGACGGTTTTGCCGCTTGAAGCAGTGTAATCGGCCGCGGGAGCAACAAAAGCGACTTTCGGAGTATGGGCGCGGGTGGCGGCTTCGGATACATCGCTGATCAAACCCATTTTCAGCGCGCCATACGCGCGGATGGTTTCAAATTTTTCCAGAGCCGCGGCATCGTTGTTGATGTCGTCTTGCAACTCTTTGCCTGTGTAGCCCAAATCTGCGGCATTCAGGAAAATGGTTGGAATCCCGGCATTGATAAGCGTGGCTTTCAGACGGCCTATATTCGGCACATCAATTTCATCGACCAAATTGCCGGTTGGGAACATACTGCCTTCGCCATCGGCTGGATCTAAAAATTCAATTTGCACTTCGGCTGCCGGGAACGTTACGCCGTCAAGCTCAAAATCGCCCGTTTCCAAAACTGCGCCGTTTTGAATCGGCACATGGGCAATAATGGTTTTGCCGATGTTTTTCTGCCAGATTTTGACGGTACACAGTCCGTCTGAAGGGATTTTGTCTTTATCGACTAAGCCTTGTTCGATGGCAAATGCGCCCACGGCGGCGGTCAGATTACCGCAGTTGCCGCTCCAATCGACAAAAGGTTTGTCGATAGCAACTTGCCCGAACAAATAATCGACATCGTGATCGGCACGTTCGGATTTGTCTAAAATCACAGCTTTGCTGGTGGACGAACTGGCATTGCCCAAACCATCAATCTGTTTGCCGTAAGGGTCGGGGCTGCCGAGTACGCGCAAGAGGATTTTGTCGCGTGCCTCGCCTGCTTCCTGCGCAGCGGCCGGCAGATCGGTACGTTTGAAGAAAATGCCTTTAGATGTACCGCCGCGGTAGTAAACGGCTGGAATTTTAATTTGCGGCATTTCGAGTTCTCCTTTGTATTTCTAGTATGGTTTTTTCAGACGGCCTCTCAAACATTCGAGGCCGTCTGAAAACCTTTTTGAGCGTAGCCCGGGTATTTTGACGATACCCGATTTACCTTACGCTGCATTTCCTTCTAAAAAGTCTTGTGCGAAACGTTGCAACACGCCACCGGCTTCATATACCAACACTTCTTCTGCGGTATCGAGGCGGCAAGTAACCGGAACTTCAACGGTTTCGCCGTTTTTACGGTGAATCACGAGGGTCAGGTCGCAGCGCGGTGTGCGTTCGCCGACAACATCGTAGGTTTCCGTACCGTCCAGTTGCAGGGTGTGGCGGTTGGTACCCGGTTTGAATTGCAGCGGCAACACGCCCATACCGATCAAGTTGGTGCGGTGGATACGCTCGAAACCTTCGGCAACAATCGCTTCCACGCCGGCGAGGCGTACGCCTTTTGCAGCCCAGTCACGGCTTGAGCCTTGACCGTAGTCCGCACCGGCAATGATGATGAGCGGCTGTTTACGGTTCATATAGGTTTCGATGGCTTCCCACATACGCATCACTTGACCTTCAGGTTCAACACGTGCCAGCGAACCTTGGCGTACGCTGCCGTCTTCGTTTCTCACCATTTCGTTAAACAGTTTCGGATTGGCGAAGGTGGCGCGTTGGGCGGTCAAGTGGTCGCCGCGGTGGGTTGCGTAAGAGTTGAAGTCTTCTTCAGGCAAACCCATTTTTGCCAAATATTCGCCTGCGGCACTGCTGGCCAAAATCGCATTGGACGGCGAGAGGTGGTCGGTGGTGATGTTGTCGGGCAAAATCGCCAGCGGACGCATACCGCTCAATGTGCGTTCCCCTGCCAGTGCGCCCTCCCAGTAAGGTGGGCGGCGGATGTAGGTAGACATTGGACGCCAGTCGTACAGCGGGCTTGGTGCTTTTTGTGCTGTGCCGGTATCGAACATCGGGATATAAACATCGCGGAATTGTTGCGGTTTCACATATTCGGCCACGATGGCATCGATTTCTTCGTCGGTAGGCCAGATATCTTTCAGGCGGATTTCACGGCCGTCTGCAACGCCGAGTACGTCGTTTTCAATATCGAAACGGATGCTGCCTGCCAACGCGTAGGCAACGACCAACGGAGGCGAAGCGAGGAAAGCCTGTTTCGCATATGGATGGATACGGCCGTCGAAGTTACGGTTGCCTGACAATACGGCGGTGGCGTACAAATCGCGGTCGATGATTTCTTTTTGGATTTTCGGATCCAGTGCGCCGCTCATGCCGTTACAGGTGGTACATGCGAAGGCAACGATACCGAAACCGAGTTTTTCCATTTCAGGCAGCAGGCCTGCTTCTTTCAAATAGATTTCGGCTACTTTTGAACCCGGGGCAAACGAAGATTTTACCCAAGGTTTGCGTTGCAAGCCGAGGCGGTTGGCATTGCGTGCCAACAGCGCGGCGGCGACAACGTTGCGCGGATTGGAAGTATTGGTACACGAAGTAATCGCGGCAATAATCACTGCACCGTCAGGCATTTGGCCGTCTGAAGGCTCTTCGTAAGGTTTTGCCAAGCCTTTGCTGGCCAAATCGGCGGTCGCAAAACGGGCATGCGGGTTACTTGGGCCTGCCATGTTGCGCGTTACGCTGCTCAAATCAAATTTCAATACGCGCGGATAAACGGCAGTTTTTAAAGCATCTGCCCACAAGCCTGCGGTTTTGGCGTAGATTTCTACCAATTTCACTCGCGCGTCGTCACGACCTGTCAGTTTCAAATAATCAATGGTTTGCTCATCAATAGCGAACATCGCGGCAGTCGCACCGAACTCAGGGGTCATATTGGAAATGGTGGCACGGTCGCCGATAGACAGGCTTCTTGCGCCCTCGCCGAAGAATTCGACAAATGCGCCAACCACGCGCTCTTTACGCAAGAATTCGGTCAGTGCCAACACGATGTCGGTGGCAGTAATGCCCGGCTGGCGTTTGCCGGTCAGCTCAACGCCGACAATATCAGGCAGACGCATCATGGATGCACGACCCAGCATCACGGTTTCGGCTTCCAAACCGCCCACGCCTACGGAAATCACGCCCAATGAATCGACGTGCGGCGTATGAGAGTCTGTACCGACACAGGTATCGGGGAACGCCACGCCGTTTTTGACTTGGATAACCGGCGACATTTTTTCCAAGTTGATTTGGTGCATAATGCCGTTGCCCGCCGGAATCACATCCACATTTTCAAATGCGGTTTTTGTCCAGTTGATGAAGTGGAAACGGTCTTCGTTACGTCTGTCTTCGATTTCGCGGTTTTTGCGGAAGGCATCAGGATCGTAACCACCGCATTCAACGGCCAAAGAGTGGTCAACGATGAGCTGGGTTTGCACCACCGGATTCACTTTGGAAGGATCGCCGCCTTTTTCAGCAATCGCATCGCGCAGGCCTGCCAAATCCACCAACGCTGTCTGACCCAGAATATCGTGACACACCACGCGCGCCGGATACCAGGGGAAGTCGATTTCCTGTTTTCCCTCAATCAGTTGGCCCAACCAGCTTTGCAGCGTAGGCAGGTCGACTTTGTCTGCGCGGTTGACCAAGTTCTCAGCCAAGATACGGCTTGTATACGGCAGCTTGTCGTAAGAGCCTGGTTTAATGTCTTCACACGCCTGACGCGCGTCGTAATATTCCAAATCCGTACCGGGCAAAGCTTTGCGGTAGCGTTGGTTGGCAGTCATGTCGGTTCTCCTAAATCTATTCTTTTTTTGGTTTTGGGGTTTCAGACGGCCTGTTGATTCGGACCTTAAGGCCGTTTGAAACCATAAATTCTGTTTTATTACTTGTTGTCTGAAATCTATTCGCGGTATGAAAAAAAATTGCTGCTCCGCTACCATCATTCCCGTATAGACGGAAATCCAAACTCAAATTTTTCGGCACTTTTTACAGCAGAACATTTCAACTTTTGAATTTCTGCCTGTATGGGAATGACGACAGCAGAGCAGCATGTTTTCCAAACGGCCGGCTCTCTCTCTCTCGCATACTGCACTAGGCCGTCGAAAAACGAAAACTTAATTTATTCATTGTTTTCAAACGACATTTCGAGATAGGGCGGGCAGGCGGCCCACCCTGATGTTACGCGTATTAGCGGTTTTCAATCTCCACGAATGCCAAATCTTCAGGGCCTGTGTAGTTTGCGCTCGGACGGATGATTTTGCCGTCTTTGCGTTGCTCGAGAACGTGTGCGCTCCAACCGGTTGTACGGGAAATTACGAACAGCGGTGTGAACATAGCGGTCGGTACGCCCAATTTTTGGTAGGAAACGGCGGAGAACCAGTCCAGATTCGGGAACATTTTTTTCTCTTCCCACATCACGCTTTCCAAACGTTCGGCAATGTCAAAGAGGCGCATATCGCCGGTTTCTTTGCTCAAACCGCGTGCCACTTCTTTAATGACAACGTTGCGAGGGTCGGAGATGGTGTATACCGGATGACCGAAACCGATCACGATTTCTTTGCGGCCGATACGTTCGCGGATGTCGGCTTCAGCTTCGTCGGCATTGCGGTAGCGTTTTTGAATATCGTAAGCCACCTCGTTCGCGCCGCCGTGTTTCGGACCTTTCAACGCGCCGATTGCACCGGTAATGCTAGAGTACATATCAGACCCTGTACCGGCAATCACGCGGGCAGTAAAGGTAGAAGCGTTGAACTCGTGTTCAGCATACAGAATCAGTGAAACGTGCATGGCTTTGATGTGTGATTCGCTTGGGCGTTTGCCGTGCAACAGGTGCAGGAAATGACCGCCGATGGTCTCTTCGTCGCTTTCAACTTCAATGCGTTTTCCGTTGTGCGAATATTGATACCAGTACAAGAGGATGCTGCCGAGGCAGGCGATCAGTTTGTCGGCGATGTCGCGCGCTTCGCTTTCCGGATGGCTTTCACGTTCAGGATGAACGCAGCCCAGCATGGATACGCCGGTACGCATCACGTCCATCGGATGGGTATGTGCAGGCAGGCTTTCCAAAACTTTGATCACACGGATAGGCAGGCCGCGCATGGATTTGAGCTTGGTTTTATAAGCGACCAGCTCAAATTTGTTGGGCAGATGGCCGTGAATCAGCAGGTAGGCGACTTCTTCAAACTCGCATTTTTGTGCCAAGTCCAGAATGTCGTAACCGCGATAGCTCAAATCGTTGCCGGTACGGCCAACGGTACACAATTCGGTATTGCCGGCCGCAACACCAGAAAGCGCAACGGATTTTTTAGGTTTGAAAGTCGGGGTTTGAGTAGTTTCAGTCATGGTATTTCTCCTTTGTATTTTATGGGTTTTATTTTTTCAGACGACCGATGCGTATTTGTTGAAAGGCCGTCTGAAAGCGGTTACTTATTTTTGAAACAATTTATCCAGTTTTTGCTCGAAGGCATGATAGTTCAGATGCTCGTACAGCTCGGCACGGGTTTGCATAGTGTCAACCACTGCGGCCTGAGTGCCATCGCGCATAATCGCTTCATAAACATTCAGAGCGGCTTTACTTGCTGCACGGAACGATGACAGCGGATACAGAACCAGCGACACGCCGTTTTCAGCCAGCTCGCTTTGGGTATAAAGTGGTGTAGAACCAAACTCGGTAATGTTGGCCAATACAGGCACTTTCACTGCATCTGCAAATTGGCGGTACATTTTCAAATCGGTCATGGCTTCAGGGAAAATCATGTCCGCACCGGCTTCGACACAAGCTTGGGCGCGTTCGATAGCGGCATCCAAACCTTCTACCGCCAGCGCATCGGTACGCGCCATAATCACGAAGTTCTCATCAACGCGGGCATCTACGGCAGCTTTGATACGGTCGACCATTTCATCTTTAGAAACGATGGCTTTGTTCGGACGGTGGCCGCAGCGTTTTTGCGCTACCTGATCTTCGATGTGAACCGCTGCAACACCAGCGCGTTCAAAGTTGCGAATGGTACGGGCAATATTGAATGCACCGCCCCAACCCACATCGATGTCCACCAGCAGAGGCGTATCCACGTTGTCCGTAATGCGTCGCGCGTCGATCAGAACATCTTCCATTGTGGTGATGCCCAAATCAGGGATACCGCAAGAGCAGGCTGCCACGCCGCCGCCAGACAGGTAAATCGCTTTGAAACCGCTTTGAGTGGCCAATCGTGCAAAATAAGCATTGACGCAACCGACCACGGCAAGTGGATTTGATTCTTTCACGGCTTGGCGGAAACGTGCTCCGGCAGAGTGTTGACTCATCATATTTCTCCTTTATAGACTTTTTTCATCAGTATTAATCGGACGGCTCGGTTTTTTCACAACTTGAAACGAACCGTTTAAAAAGAAACAATCGTTCTAAAAACTGTTTTCAGACGGCCTGTAAAATTTCAATCATCAACCATCTGAAAATTTAAAATCAATAAATACAAATAGTTATCAAAAACAATAAATACAATAAGGCTGAAGCGGAGGCGTACGTTTTTTAATTTTTATTAATCAAAATATGGATTCGATTGGAGATACAGATATTTTAAAACCCGAAACGTTTGTAGGAATGCGGAAACTGGATTCGGGTCGAGAGCCTTCAGACCGTTGCGACTGCCAATAAACTGGCGGCGACGGGAGCGGCAGAGATGGGAGAAAATCTATAACAAGAGAGAGTGGTTTGATACAGATTCATGATGATGTTCCTTTGTAGTGCGATGTAGTTTTTATTTATGGAAACAAATTTAAAAAATAAAACCGGTCTTGTCAAACACTTTTTTCAAAAAAATTATAAAAAATTCAGTTATTAATAAACGATTTTTTCACAACAAATGTAAAAAACGGACAGGCTGTACCACATCAAACCCTTGTGTGGCCTAGCTTCTGTCCGTTTTGTGTTTTTGGCTGATAGTCAGAATAATTGTAAACAATCTGTCTAAAAATAATTTATAATTGATTCATTTATAAAGAACTTTTAAATATGCCGTCTAAAAAAATTAAAATTTTTGCCTTTAAATTTTCAGACGGCCTTTGCATGATGACTACTCTGCACTAAATGCCGTCTGAAAAGTCTGCTTGCCAATAGTAATGTCGGCAGTGTAATCATGGCGGCCTTCGACGCAAAACGGCAAGCGGATTTGCGCAGCCTGCCAACTTTGCGACGATTGTTGCGTCAGGTTGTAGCGGTTGAAGCCCATGTCCATGTTTTTCATACTGAAACTGATACTGACCGCGCCCGTATTCTTCGGCACATTCTCCACCATAATATCGAAAGGTTCGTGTGTATTGATGGAGGTTGCACGCACTTTTGAACCGTCAGGCAGAACGCAGCCTTGTGTCAAACTACATTCGACTACATTCGCTTTTGTCTGTTGCCGCTGCCACCAATCCAAGAGCAGCAGTTTGGTCGCCGCAAACACAATCAGTAAAACAGCGGCAATCAGTAGTTTTTGATTTTTACTCATTTCAGACGGCCTCAATGTCATTATCGGTCAAAACGGCATGCACACCCATGCTCTGCCACTGTTCGCGATAAATGGAAACCATGCTTTCCGGAGCTGCCACAATCAGCGGCATAGCCACGCCTTGCGCCAAAATATCGACAACTTGCTTGGCTGCCGCTTCATTCGCTACTTTCCATACGACAGCATCGGCATTTTGCACCTGCTGCCATTGTTCGGCATTTTCAATGATTGGCCACACGCTGGGCGCTTCTATCAGCTTGCCTTGTTGCCAATCGGCAAAATCCAGCAATACGGCAGAGGCGGTTTGATGAGCCAATCCATATGGCGCAACATGATATTCGCCCATGCTGTTTTGACCGCTCAAGCCGCTGTTCAGACGGCCTTGAAGCTGGCGCGGAATAGAGAGGGAACGTAATAATGCGCTATTGGCAGGCAACATCGGCGCAACGGTAAAATCCCCTGCCTTTTGCCATGCCCATTTCTGCCCTTCCCTCGATTGGATTTCGCCCGTCCATTGGTCGGCTTCCACCCATAAAAAATGCAGGTGTACATGTGCGTGTTCGTAGGAATGGACTTTCGTCAGCCACGGCGTAGCAGCAAGGATACGGATACCGAGTTCTTCTTCAAACTCGCGCTGCAAGGCTTGAAAATCGCTTTCGCCTACCTCAACCTTGCCTCCGGCAAATTCCCAATAACCGGCATACGGTTTGCCCTCTGGGCGCGAACTGAGCAAGTAGCGGCCGTTTTGGTCGAGCAAAATTCCGGCAACCACTTGTACCAATGGACGTGTGTCTTCAGTCATCATGAGATTATTCTTAATATACGGCAGGCGGCGACACCTGCCGATTTATGCGTAAAAAAAACGATGTCGGGCCTATACGCCCGACCTTCAACAAATACCTAACCCTTTAGGCCGTCTGAAAAGGATGCTCTATTTCAGAATACCTAAATCCGGCCTTATTTTTCCGCAATGACAAAAGCCATGACGGTATCTTCTTCATCGCTCATACTGAGATGGCAATTTCGGATACCCTGCTCTTCCAGCCATTTGGTCAAAGCCGGTGCAAAAAATAATTCAGGCTTGCCCAATGCGTCATGCCCGACACCGATATTGCGGAAAGACACCACGCCGCGTATGCCCGTACCGACGGCTTTGGCAAAAGCCTCTTTGGCGGCAAAGCGTTTGGCAAGATAGTTAACCGGTTTGCCTGCCTGCGGAAATTCCAACAGTTCTTCCGGGCTGAGAATGCGTTGCGCAAATGCCAGTCCGAATTTTTTATTCAGGCGGATAATGCGTTTGAGGGAAACAATGTCTGTACCGATTCCGTAAATCATGGGTCTGCTCCTTGTTTAAATAGTCAGGCCGTCTGAAAGTGTGGATACAGGCCAAAGCAAACCGCTTTAGCCTGTATGGCTGATGCCGTTAAGGCAGCATTCTGGCTCTGAACATGACTTCCTTCATTTGGCGGACAGCTTCTGGCAGGCCGAGGAAGAGTGCTTGGGAAATCAACGAATGGCCGATGTTCAGCTCGCGGATGGCGAGAATTTGAGCGATCGGCGTAACATTGTGAATGGTCAGGCCGTGTCCGGCATTGACGACCAAACCCAAATCGCTGGCGTAATGCGCGCCGTTTTGAATACGCTCAAATTGTTTCATTTGCTCGGCGTGGCTGTGCGCATCGGCATATGCACCGGTGTGCAATTCAATAACGGGTGCACCGACATCATAAGCGGCTTGGATTTGTGCGTTGTCGGCATCGATAAACAAGGACACGCGGATGCCTGCGTCGGTCAGGATTTTAGTAAACTCTGCCACTTTATCCTGTTGCGCCAATACGTCCAAACCGCCTTCGGTGGTCACTTCTTGACGTTTTTCAGGCACAAGGCACACATCTTCCGGCATGACGTTGAGCGCGTTTTCCAGCATTTCTTCCGTCAGCGCCATTTCCAAATTCAGGCGCGTGCGGATGGCGTTTTTAACGGCGAATACGTCCGCATCTTTAATATGGCGGCGGTCTTCACGCAAGTGCATGGTAATCAAGTCTGCGCCGTGGGTTTCCGCAATCAGCGCCGCTTCGACAGGGCTGGGATAAATCGTACCGCGCGCATTGCGGACGGTGGCAATATGGTCGATGTTTACGCCTAACAACATAATAATGTCCTTTCATTAAGGTTTCAGACGGCCTGAGTCATTACCTATCAAAGGCCGTCTGAAAAAATTCAACTGCCCAAGCCAAACTGTTGCAACTGCTGCAAAACCTGCCGAGACTTGATGCCCTCGGGGAGAAGGTTGTCAATCAAAAGCCGTGTCACTTTCAAAGCCTGACCGAGGCTTTCCTGATGAACAAAACTGCCTTCCCTCAAATCGATTAAAGTCGCACCCAATACGGCAACGCCTTTATTGATCGCGTGAAAACGGTCGGTCTCGGCCAAAGGCACCACAGCCTCTTCCGGCGTAAGCCAATACGTTTCTTCGCCGTTGATTTCATTGCCGTTGCCGTCATGGAACAAATCGGGGGCAAAGCCCAAGCGTGTCAGCAGCGACCATTCAAAACGGCGCAAAGCGGCAATGTGGTTGGCCTCGCAACAAATGGTTTTCATGGTTTCCGCCAAAACATCGTAAAGCTCGGGCAACGGATCTTCGCGGACGGTCAATTTCAGCATTAACTCGTTCACATACAATCCGCTAAACAAAGCCCTGCCCTGCGGCTGCGGCCAACCTCCTATCCATTCGGCGCGATGCAGGGTCTTCAACTCTTGCGAACCATACCAAGATGCGCTCACCGGCACAAACGGCACCAACACGCCGCGCAATTCACTCTGCCGTTTGCGCGCGCTTCTGGCCAACAAAGCCACCCGCCCATAGCGGCGGCTGAAAGCCTCCACCCACAAGCTGCTCTCGCGCCAAGGGGCGGAAGCAAGCAGAAAGATAGGTTCGTGGTTGATGCGGTTTGGTTGCGCCATAAGGGTTTGGAAAGATAAAGATTGTGTCGATTATAACGGAAAATCGACGCAAAAAGGCCGTCTGAAAGTCTGCCTTCTATAAAGTCCGTCTGAAAACCTTTATAATCCGTTTTGAATAAACAACCGACTTTCCTGTGTTTATGCCGAAATTCTCTTTTAAATCTGCCCTTTCCCTGCTCTCCGCAGCCCTATTATCCGCCTGCTCACTGGTAAAATATCAGCCTGTTGCCGGTATTGATACGGTCGACCTGCAACGCGGCTACCGCTTTGAAACCAGCCGGCTTCAGCGCAACGACGAAGACGATACGCTTGTTGTGTTGATGTTCTCCGGCGGCGGTACGCGTGCGGCGGCCTTGGGTTATGGCGTGTTGGAGCAGCTTCATAAGCAACAGATTACCATCGGCGGCAAAAAACAGTCTTTGATGTCGAATGTCGATGTAGTGGTCGGCGTATCCGGCGGCTCGGTTTTGGCAGCTTATTTTGCACTCAAGGGCGAAGAAACCATTCCTTTGTTTTATAAACGTTTCCTACACCAAAACTTCCAACGCCAAGTCGTCAAACAAGCATTTTCCATGTCCAATCTGCCCCGACTGGCCTCGCCTGAATACGGACGCGGCGATCTGTTGCAGGAGCAGTTTGAAAACTACCTTTTCGGTAAAACCACTTTCCGCGATTTGGAAAAAAATGCCAAAGACCCGTTTGCCATCATTTCCGCCACCGATATGGGCATAGGCGAGCGTTTCAATTTCACACAGGAATATTTCGACCCGATGTGTATCGACTTGGGCGACTTGCGACTTGCCCGCGCCGTTGCCGCTTCAAGCTCCGTGCCTATGGTGTTCGCACCGATTACGCTCAATAACAACGGCGGCCATTGCCAATACACGCCGCCGCTGCAACTTGTCTCCGACAGCGAAGCCGGTAAAAGACAGCTGCAAACCCGAAAAGAATTTTTTGAGCGTTTCCAAAAATACAGCAACAGCAAAAACCGCCCCTACATCCACCTGATAGACGGCGGCCTGACCGACAATCTGGGCATGCGCAGCCTTTTGGATATGACGGAAATGTATCCGGAAAAAATTCTGACGCATAAAATCAAACAAAACAAAATCCGCCATATTGTCGTCATCAACGTCAATGCCCAAAACGAAGTCAGCAGCAATTTGGATAAAAGCGCGGCCGTACCCGGCTTCCGCGATGTTGTTTCCGCCATCGTGAATATCCCGATCGACCAACATTCGCAAGAGTCTTTGCGCCGCTTCAGGGCCTTTGTCGATCAATGGAACAAAGACAAGCAGAATGAAAACATCTATTTCTCTTTCGTCAGCCTGAATCTCAAAGACCTTCCGCCATCCCGGCTGAGGGATAAGGTATTGAATATTCCGACCAGCTTCTATCTGCCGCCGGAAGACGTGGACAACCTACGCACCGCTGCCGCCGAACTGATGAAGCAGTCGCTGGACTATCGCAACCTGCTGACAGAATTTGCGGCACACCCCAATCCAGACACCATCTTCGCAGCCCCGCCTCCTGATGCGCAAGAGTTCAAGCCATTGAACGAAAAGAAAAAGCAGTAGCAAACTGTTCCATAAAGTGCAGCTCTGTTAAAATATACGCTTCATCTTATATTTCAGACGGCCCCGATACCCAAGGCCGTCTGAAACACTTAACAATAAATAGAATCCAACCATGACCGAATTAAACACTCCCATCGTTACCGATATTGACCGCCCTATTCTCGTTCCGCCCGGCGGCCATAAAAAAGTCCTGCTGCATTCCTGCTGTGCCCCATGTTCCGGCGAAGTGATGGAAGCCATGCTTGCCAGCGGCATCGACTACACCATTTATTTTTACAACCCCAATATCCATCCGCACAAAGAATATATGTTGCGCAAAGAAGAAAATATGCGCTTTGCGGACAAATTCGGCATCCCCTTTGTCGATAAAGACGACGACTATGAAAATGACCGTAAAGAATGGTTCGCCAAAGCCAAAGGCATGGAATTTGAACCCGAACGTGGTATCCGTTGCACCATGTGTTTCGACATGCGTTTTGAAAAAGCGGCGCAATACGCCCATGAAAACGGCTTCCATGTCTTCACCAGCTCACTGGGCATTTCACGCTGGAAAGACATGAAACAAATCAACGGCTGCGGCCATCGCGCTGCCGAGCCGTACGATGACTTGGTTTATTGGGATTTCAACTGGCGCAAAGGCGGCGGCAGCGCACGCATGATTGAAATCAGCAAGCGTGAGCATTTCTACCAACAAGAATATTGCGGTTGCGCCTACTCCCTGCGCGACTCCAATGCCCACCGCAAATCGCAAGGCCGCATCCCCATCAAGCTGGGCGTGTTGTATTACGGTGATGAATCCACCCAATACGAGCCTCAAGCCGAAAACAAAATCATTGTTGAGAAATAAATATCAAAGGCCGTCTGAAACATTCAGACGGCCTTCGTTTAAATCAGACGATTAACGGCGGCGGAATTTGCCGTGATCAAAATCATCAAATGCCTGATAAGCAGCTTGGCATTGAATTTTTTGCTCAGTATAAGGCAAACCGCGGAACGCTTTTGCCGCTTTTCGGTTTTCCCTCAATTCAGCCTTGTTACCTTTGTAGCGATACCAAGCGGCACGGCGCTCAAGGTATCTCTTACAAGCAGGATGCAATTTGTTTTTCTTCGCTGGCTGGTGTTTGCTCACATGATGGCCATGCGGTTTGGCCACCACTTCGGCAGAATAAGTACCCAAACTCAATACGGCAACCACTGCCATTGCAGAACCTAAAGTTTTCAGTGTCAACATGATTCGCTCCCAATTCAGGTTGGATAGTTCTTCCATTATATGCCTCGCCTGATACCTCGGCAAACTGCCCAATGTGTTGATAAATGAGTGTAAGCAATTACGGTACTATCCTTCTTGCTTTGCAAAATTTAACATACCGTCCATGAAGACAGAAGCTGAATATAAATTTCTTTATTTCATAAGCCTCTAGCCAATGTCTAACCAAATGTGATGTAAATGCAAAATAATGCCAAATCGCCACAAAGCCACATGAATCCTAGTCTGAGCCCTCCCTCTCCTTAATCAGCCCCCGAAAAAAGCGCATTGTCAAGTCTAGTTAAACAAAGAAAAATACATTATATTGTGCCGTTCAAAGCAATCACATACCGTATCTTGTGTTTTTTAATGGGAAGACTGAACAATGAATGCAGCAACGAATATTAAAGTAACCAAACGCGACGGACGCTTGGAAAATATCGATTTAGACAAAATCCACCGTGTTGTTACTTGGGCGGCAGAAGGCTTACAAAACGTCTCCGTATCGCAAGTCGAGCTCAAATCTCATATTCAGTTTTACAACGGTATCCGTACCGACGACATCCATGAGACCATCATCAAGGCCGCGGCCGACCTGATCTCACAAGATACGCCCGATTATCAATATCTGGCTGCCCGCCTCGCCATTTTCCATCTGCGTAAAATCGCTTATGGCGAATTCGAGCCGCCTCACCTCTACGATCACGTTAAAAAACTGACCGAAGCAGGCAAATATGACCGCCACATCATCGCAGATTACAGCCGCGAAGAATTCGACGAGCTGAATGCCTATATCGACCACAGCCGCGACATGACCTTCTCTTATGCTGCCGTAAAACAGCTGGAAGGCAAATATCTGGTTCAAAACCGCGTTACCCGCCAAATTTATGAAACACCTCAGTTCTTATATATTTTGGTGGCCATGTGTCTCTTCAGCAAATATCCGAAAGAGACCCGTTTGGATTACGTCAAACGCTTTTACGACGCCGTTTCCACATTTAAAGTATCGCTGCCTACGCCTATCATGAGCGGCGTGCGTACGCCTACCCGTCAATTCTCAAGCTGCGTGTTGATTGAATGCGACGACAGCCTCGACTCCATCAACGCCACCACCAGCGCGATTGTGAAATACGTTTCCCAACGCGCAGGCATCGGCATCAATGCCGGCCGTATCCGTGGCTTGGGCAGTGAAATCCGCGGCGGCGAAGCGCAACACACCGGCTGTATCCCATTCTTCAAAATGTTCCAAGCGGCCGTTAAATCCTGCTCACAAGGCGGCGTACGCGGCGGAGCGGCAACCTTGTTCTACCCATTGTGGCACATTGAAGCCGAAAGCCTGTTGGTATTGAAAAACAACCGTGGCGTAGAAGACAACCGTATCCGCCAACTGGACTACGGTGTGCAAATCAACCGCCTGCTGTACACCCGCTTGATTAAAGGCGGCAACATTACCCTGTTCTCGCCGAATGAAGTTCCGGGTTTATATGATGCCTTCTTCGCCGACCAAGACGAATTCGAGCGTCTCTACACTCAATACGAGCAAGATCCAAACATCCGCAAACGCACTTTACCGGCAACAGAATTGTTCTCCACCCTGATGCAGGAGCGCGCCGGTACCGGTCGTATCTACATCCAAAATGTTGACCACTGCAACACGCACAGCCCGTTTGATCCACGCGTTGCGCCTGTTCATCAGTCCAACTTGTGCATGGAGATCGCCCTGCCGACCAAACCTTTGGACAACATCAACGATCCGAACGGCGAAATTGCCTTGTGTACCTTGTCCGCCTTCAACTTGGGCGCATTGAACAACTTGGACGAACTGGAAGAGCTTGCCGATTTGACCGTACGCGCACTTGATGCCCTGCTGGATTATCAAGACTATCCGGTTGCAGCCGCACGCACCGCAACCATGAACCGCCGCACACTCGGCATCGGCGTAATCAACTACGCCTACTATCTGGCAAAAAACGGCGTACGTTACAGCGACGACTCAGCCCTCGGCCTGACCCACCGCACCTTTGAAGCCATGCAGTATTACCTGCTCAAAGCATCGGTAAACCTTGCCAAAGAATACGGCGCATGCCCGCTGTTCAACCAAACCGTTTATTCGCAAGGCAAACTGCCTATCGACACCTACAAAAAAGACTTGGACGCCGTGTGCAACGAGCCTTTGCACTACGACTGGGAAAGCTTGCGCGCCGACATCGTCAAATACGGTCTGCGCAACTCCACCCTGACCGCACTCATGCCGTCTGAAACCAGCTCGCAAATTGCCAACGCCACCAACGGCATCGAGCCTCCACGCGGCCTGGTCAGCATTAAAGCATCAAAAGACGGTATTTTGAAACAAGTCGTACCGGAATTTGAAACCCTGAAAGATGCCTACGAAACCCTGTGGCAGCTTCCTGGCAACGAAGGCTACCTGAAACTCGTCGGCGTAATGCAAAAATTCGTCGATCAATCGATTTCTGCCAATACCGCCTACGACCCGAACAAATTTGAAGGCAGCAAAGTTTCCATGAAACAAATGCTCAAAGACCTGCTGACCGCCTATAAATACGGCGTCAAAACCCTGTACTACCACAACACCCGCGATGGCGCAGACGATACGCAGACCGATATTCAAGATGACGGCTGTTCGGGCGGGGCTTGTAAGATTTAAAACAGGCTGATTTTTGAAATATATCCAAGGCTTCTAGATAGTAGAAGGCTTTAAGGATTTTCTTAAATTAAAACCTACTACTATATGAAGCTAAGTTGTTATTTTCCAGAAAAGGAAAAATATGGATGCCATTTGGTCATTCTTAGCTGAATATAAATTTTATGTATTTATTAGTGTTCTTTTAGTCTTCGCTATTTTAGGATGGCACTTTATTGATAAAATTCAACATGTTTCATATGGTGAATTAACAATTAATAGAAAAGTCGACTAATTTTTAAAAAGAGAGACATTATGTCCTGCGAACACCTAACCATGTCATACAGCACCTTTTCCAAAACCAAAAACGACGCGCTGAAAGAGCCGATGTTTTTTGGTCAACCGGTAAATGTCGCGCGTTATGACCAGCAGAAATACGAAGTATTTGAAAAACTGATCGAAAAACAATTGTCTTTCTTCTGGCGTCCGGAAGAAATCGACGTATCGCGCGACCGTATCGACTACGCCAATCTGCCCGAACACGAAAAACATATTTTCATCAGCAATCTGAAATACCAAACCCTGCTCGATTCGATCCAAGGCCGCAGCCCGAATGTTGCGTTCTTGCCTTTGGTGTCTATTCCCGAGCTGGAAACTTGGATTGAAACGTGGAGCTTCAGCGAAACCATCCACTCACGCAGCTACACTCATATCATCCGTAATATCGTGAATGATCCTTCAGTCGTGTTCGATGATATTGTGCAAAACAAATACATTATCGCCCGTGCTGAAGACATTGCCTGCTATTACGATGATTTGATTGAATACACTCAGTATTACAATCTGTTGGGCGAAGGTTCGCACAATGTCGGCGGCAAGCTCGTGACCGTGTCTTTGCGTGAATTGAAGAAAAAGCTCTATCTCTGCCTGATGTGCGTCAACGTATTGGAAGCCATCCGCTTCTACGTTTCATTCGCCTGCTCTTTCGCCTTTGCCGAGCGCGAATTGATGGAAGGCAACGCCAAAATCATCAAACTGATTGCCCGTGACGAAGCCCTGCACCTGACCAGCACCCAGCATATGCTCAACCTGATGCGTGCCGGTGCCGATGATCCTGAAATGGCTGAAATTGCGAATGAATTGCAGGACAAGTGTTTCAACCTCTTCAAAAAAGCAGCCGAGCAGGAAAAAGAATGGGCGGCCTATCTGTTTAAAGACGGCTCAATGATTGGCCTGAACAAGGAAATTCTGGCTCAATACGTTGAATACATTACCAATCTACGTATGCAGGCGGTTGGCCTTCCTGCCGGATTTGAAGGTGCGACCCAAAATCCAATTCCTTGGATCAACGCATGGCTGTCTTCTGACAATGTACAGGTTGCGCCGCAGGAAGTGGAAATTTCTTCTTACTTAATCGGTCAGATTGATTCGGAAGTCAGCGCGGACGATTTGGGCGATTTCGAGCTGTAATCGAACATTCGGTTTTATGATCAAGGCCGTCTGAACGGTGTGGCAGAAATCTTTGATTTCGTCTTTACACCGTTTCAGACGGCCTTTCCAATCCAAACAAATCATATGGCACTCATCAGCACACACGACAAAACCTTCCAACTCCAACAAGGCGAAACCTTATTGGAGGGCTTGGAGCGCACTGGACACGAGGTTGAATACCAATGTCGTAGCGGTTATTGCGGTTCATGCCGGGTTAAAATCTTGGATGGAAAAGTCTCTTATGATAATTTTCCGCTCGCTTTTGTCGCGCCCGGAGAAATTTTGCCGTGCTGCTGTCGGGTTACCGAAGACATCAAGCTTGATTGTCGGGAGCGAATTAAAGAGCCGGATTTATTTGATGTCGATTTATTTGAAGACAAATAAAAAATGCCGTCTGAACATTGTGGCTGAAATCCTTGATTTCATGTCCACCGTTCAGACGGCATTTTGTTTAAGCAACCTTATTTACGTTCGCCAATCGGCAAAACCGTACGGCCGAAAGATTCGTTGATGACTTCCGCAGCGGCCAAGTAGAACGCACCAAGTGCAGTTACCAAGCCTAAGCAACCGCCGATATGGACAATGCTATGATTTTCCATGCCATCGCCAATACCCAGTGCAAAGAAAGTCAGTGTCAAGCAAAAGAAAATACCGCTCAATACTTTAGGCTTGGTCAAGGTAGCCACAAACATCATCAGCGAAAACATACCCCATGCGCAAAGATACCAGCCGATAAATGCCGGGGCTGTTTCACCTTTAAAAAAGATGGTAAACAAAGCCCATGTCCACCAGAAGGCGCCATAGCTGATAAAAGCGGTAAAGCCAAACGTATTGCCTTTCTTGAACTCAAACATACCGGCAATAACTTGGGCGATACCACCAAAGGCGAGAGCCATGCCCAAAACTAAGCCGACACCCTCTTGAGCAGTAAAAAAGCCGCCGTTAATCAGACTGAGCAACCAAGTTGTCAATGCAAAGCCACACAGGCCTACTGGACCTGGGTTCGCTAGGTTTTCTTTAGTAGTAGTCATTTTATTTCTCCTCTGGTTATTAAAATAGGAAACCCATTGTTACCTATTTTATTTAAAATTAAAAGAAATAAATTTAAAAAAATCAGGCAGTCTGAAAAATATTTTTCAAACGGCCTTGAATATTAATAATTAAACTATCCCAAAATTGCCAAGATTTTCCTTAATTCGTTGGCATCAATTTGGCCGGGGGCCGACGTTTTTTGTGCTGCACCAAAGGTAACGGCCGAGCCAAAAGTCGAGCCGGCCAGACGACTGATCGCACCGATTTTATTCATGGACATAGTAATAATCGGGCGGTCGATAATTTGTGAAACATCATATGTAGCCTGTAATAAGGTCAATACATCTTGCGACGATTGCGGCATAACGGCAATTTTGCAGATATCCGCGCCCCACTCGGCCATTGTTTTCAGACGGCCTGTAATGTCTGCCAAAGACGGCGTGGATTGGAAATCGTGATTACAAAGTAAGGCGACAGTTTGATACTCATGTGCCAAAGCAATGGTTTGTTTTACGCCGCTTTCCTCGGCAAAAAGCTCGATGTCGATAATATCGGCTTGTTTGGAACGGATGATTTTTTCCAATAATTTAAAATAATAGTCGTCCGAACAAGGCGTATTGCCGCCCTCTTGCGCTCTTCTAAACGTAAATAGCAAGGGCTTGTCAGGAAAAGCCTGTCGAGCGATGCTTAATTGTTCGGCAATAAAATCGGCATCAAGCGCTTCTTGAAAAAAATCCGCACGAAATTCAATAATGTCAAAAGCCGTCTCTTTCAATACGCGCAAAGCCTGCTCCAATTCCTGCGTATTGGCGGCCACCAGCGGCACGGCAATTTTAGGCATACCTTTGCCGATCTCGATATTTTTGATGATGACAGGTTTCATATTGTTCCTTTTTGCTGTTCAAGCCAATCAGTGCAGATGCTCATAAATGGTTTCCGCCAAGGCTTTGCTGATGCCTTCCACTTTTTCCAAGTCCTCGCGGCTGGCCGCAATCACGCCGCGCAGACCGCCGAATCGGGTAAGCAATGCTTGGCGGCGTTTGCTGCCGATACCGGGGATTTCGCTGAGTGAGGAAGTAACGCGTGCTTTGTCGCGTTTTTTGCGGTGGCCTGTAATCGCAAAGCGGTGCGATTCATCGCGTACGGTTTGCAATAAATGCAAGGCCGGGCTATTGGGCGGCAGGCGGAAGACTTCGCCGGTAAAAGGCAGTATGAGTTCTTCCATACCGGCTTTGCGCTCAGGGCCTTTGGCGATACCGACCAAAGGTATGTGCAGCCCGAGTTCTTCCCATACCGATACGGCTACGCCGATTTGCCCTTTGCCGCCGTCAATCAACACGACATCCGGCCATTTGACGGCCTCTCCGTTGGCTTCGGCTTCCTGCATTTTGCCGTAACGGCGCGTCAACACTTCGCGCATGGCGGCATAGTCGTCGCCGGGCTTGGCGGTCGTGATGTTGTAGCGGCGATATTGCGAAGGCTGGATGTTTTGCTCATCGTACACAACGCAGGACGCAATAGTGGCCTCGCCTTGCGTGTGGCTGATATCGAAACATTCAAGGCGGTTGAGGCCGTCTGAATCCATGCCGAGGATTTTTGCCAGTTCGTCAATACGGTGTTGCTGGCTGCTTTGTTGCAGGCGACGTTGTGCAATCGCCATTTGTGCGTTTTGTTCCGCCATTTTCAGCCAGACCTTGCGTTCGCCTATGGTCTTGGTGACAAATTGCATCTGCTTGCCGTGTTCGCCTTCCAAAGCCTCTTTCAGCGCATCGGGAACGGGAAAGTTGCTGATGATGATGTCGGGTTTGCTTTTGCCCAGATAGTGTTGGGCGACGAAGGCTTCGGCGTAGTCTTGCCCGTTTGGTTCGGGGTCGTTTTTGGTGTCAGGGAAAAAGCTTTTATCGCCGACATGCCGTCCGCCGCGGATGCTAACCCAGTGTACGCAAACCAGGCCGTCTGAAACCGCCAGCGCGAGCAAATCGATATCGTTTGGATTGTTCGGATTTTTACTGTCGATAAACTGATTACTCTGCATGATGCCGAGCGCTTGAATTTGATCGCGGTAACGGGCTGCTTCCTCAAATTGCAGATTGGCGGCGGCGGTTTGCATTTTGTGTTGCAAGGTGCGCGTCAGTTCGTCGGTTTTGCCATTGAGGAAAGTCGCGGCTTCACGCACGCTGTCGCGGTAATCTTCTTCGCTGATGTGGCCGACACAAGGAGCGGTGCAGCGTTTGATTTGGTAAAGCAGACAAGGACGGTCGCGGTGCTCGAATACGCTGTCTTCGCAGGTACGCAGCATAAATACTTTTTGCAACACTTGAATGCTGTCGCGTACGGCGTTGCTGTTGGGATACGGACCGAAATATTGATTGGGCTTTTTCAGCGTGCCGCGGTAATACGCCATTTGCGGATATTGATGGCCGCTGAGCATCAAATAAGGATAGCTTTTATCATCGCGGAAAAGGATATTGTATTTCGGCGACAAGGCTTTGATGAAGTTGTTTTCGAGAATCAGCGCTTCGGCTTCGGAACGCGTGATGGTGGTTTCGATGTGGTGAACCTGTTTTACCATCAATGCGATGCGCGGCGAATGGTCGTTTTTTTGAAAATAGCTGGAAACGCGCCGCTTGAGATTGACCGCTTTGCCGACATACAAAACATTATTGTCTTCGTCAAAAAAACGGTACACGCCCGGCAGATTGGGCAGATTTTTCAGAAAAAGAGGTAAATCGAACGGTTCGGTTGCGCTCACGGGATTTTCTTTTGGAATAAGCAGGCCGTCTGAAAACTTTTCAGACGGCCTTTTTCATTGACGTTTAAGATTCTTGAGACGGAGTATCTTCAGTTTCTACCACTTGGTTTTCAGCTGCATCGGTTTCTAAAGGGGCTTCATCTTCAGCCTCTTCGGCCACGCGTTCCAAGCTGACCAAGGTTTCACCTTCATCCAGATTAATCAGGCGGACACCTGCGGCTGCTCGGCCGGTCTCGCGGATTTGCTCAACTTTGGTACGAATCAGGACGCCGCCGCTGGTAATCAGCATCAGGTCGTCGGTTTCACTGACCAAAGTTGCGGCAACCAAATCGCCGTTGCGCTCGCCGGTATTGATAGCGATATTGCCTTGGCCGCCTTTGTTTTTACGGCTGTAATCGGCAATCGGGGTACGTTTGCCATAGCCGTTGGCGGTAGCGGTCAATACTTGCAAATCGCTTTGTTCGGCTTCAGGGGCAAAGGTAATCAGGCTGACAATCTTGCCATCGGCCGGCAGGCGCATACCGCGCAAACCGCCACTGCCGCGACCGGACGGACGGACACCGTGTTTGCCGCTTGGCAATGCGTTTTCGGCATTTTCATCATCCAGGCCGTCTGAATCTTCGTTTTCGGTTTCGATATCGGCATCTTCTGCTTCATCGTTACCGGATTTTTCCCAATATTCGTTAAAGCGGATGGCTTTGCCCAAGTTGGAGAACAACATAATGTCATCCGCACCGCCGGTTTGCGCTGCGCCGACCAAGTAATCGCCTTCTTTAAGCGCGATGGCTTTAATGCCTTGGCTGCGGACGTTTTTAAACGCAGACAACTGGACTTTTTTCACCATGCCTTGTGCAGTGGCGAAGAAAACGTATTGGTCTTCCGGGAACTCGCGGACGGCCAAAATCGCGCTGACTTTTTCGCCCTCTTCCAATTGGATAACGTTGTTAATCGGACGACCACGGCTGTTGCGGCCGCCTTCCGGCAGTTTGTACACTTTAATCCAATGGCACTTGCCCAAATTGGTAAAGCACATCAAATAATCATGCGTATTGGCAACAAACAGGGTTTCGATAAAGTCTTCGTCTTTGGTTGCCGCTGCCTGTTTGCCGCGGCCGCCGCGACGCTGCGCCTGATAATCGGTAGTCGGCTGGGTTTTGATGTAGCCGCCATGAGTCAGGGTAACGACCATTTCACGTTGCGGAATCAGGTCTTCATCGGCGATATCGCCGCCAAACGGATTGATTTCGCTGCGACGCTCATCGCCAAAGTTGGCTTTGATGTCTGCCAATTCTTCGCGGATGATTTGGGTAACGCGCTCAGGTTTGGAAAGAATATCCACGAAATCAATGATTTTGCTCATCAGGTTTTTATATTCGCCGACAATTTCTTCCTGATCGAGACCGGTCAGGTTACGCAAGCTCATGCGCAAAATGGCATCGGCTTGCAATTCGCTCAGATAATAGCCTTGGCTGTGCAGACCCAAATTCTCTGGCAAGCCTTCAGGGCGCATCATGTGCAGGTCTAAATCCGTACGGTTGAGCATGTCTTCAACCAAGCTGCTGCGCCATGGGCGGGACAGCAGTTTTTCTTTGGCTTCCGGCGCATTGGCAGATTCCTTAATCAGGCGGATAATTTCGTCGATATTAGACAAGGCCACCGCTTTACCTTCAGCAATATGGCCTTCATGACGCGCTTTTTTCAGGCGGAATAAAGTACGACGGGTAACGACTTCGCGACGGTGGCGCAGGAACTCGGACAGGATTTGTTTCAGGTTCAGCAAACGCGGCTGGCCGTCAACCAAGGCCACCATGTTGATACCGAAGCTGTCTTGCAGCTGGGTCAGTTTGTAGAGTTGGTTCAAAACGACTTCGGCATTTTCATTGCGTTTCAATTCGATCACGACACGCATACCGGATTTGTCGGACTCGTCGCGCAGGTCGGATACGCCTTCCAACGTTTTTTCGCGTACCAACTCGCCGATTTTCTCAACCAGCTTGGCTTTGTTTACTTGATATGGGATTTCATCGATAACGATGGCTTCGCGCTCGCCGTTTTTACCGATAGGCTCAATATGGGTTTTACCGCGCATCACTACACGGCCGCGGCCGGTTTTATAGCCTTCGCGCACGCCGCTCAAGCCATAAATAGTTGCGCCGGTTGGGAAATCGGGTGCTTGGATAATGTTGATCAGCTCGTCGATTTCAGTTTCAGGCTCATCCAACAAACGCAGGCAAGCATTGATGGTATCGCCCAAATTGTGCGGCGGGATATTGGTTGCCATACCGACGGCAATACCGGACGAACCATTGACTAACAACGCCGGGAAACGGGTCGGCAATACCAGCGGCTCATGTTCGCTGCCGTCATAGTTGGGACCGAAATTGACGGTTTCTTCTTCGATATCCGCCAGCATTTCATGGGAAATTTTTTCCATGCGGATTTCGGTATAACGCATGGCTGCTGCGGCCAATCCGTCGACAGAACCGAAGTTGCCCTGACCGTCAATCAGTACATAACGCATGGAGAAGTCTTGCGCCATGCGGACGATGGTGTCGTAAACGGCTATATCACCGTGGGGGTGATATTTACCGATAACGTCGCCGACGATACGCGCCGATTTTTTATAGGCGGAATTCCAGTTATTTTTCAACTCGTGCATCGCGTACAACACGCGACGGTGTACCGGCTTGAGACCGTCGCGGACATCCGGCAGGGCTCGTCCCACAATCACGCTCATGGCGTAATCGAGGTAGCTCTTGCGCATTTCGTCTTCAAGGCTGACAGGCAGGGTTTCAAGTGCAAATTTATGGTCGTTGCGGATGGTTGCGTCGGTCATGATTATCTGTAATTTCGTATGGCAAAAATCTTGTTGATTCTACCACAAAACAAGCGGTTTATGGCTTTTGCGTGAAGGCCGTCTGAAACAGGATTTCAGACGGCCTTCATTATTTAATAAATTTAATTTAGTTGCAGCCAGAATCTTCATCGGAAGCCTGCAAGCTCAATGCTTTGCGCTTTTTAGCCTTTTCATAACGGCAACGTTGGCGCGATGTATTGATTTCCAAAGGTGGCACGGCAACTGGCTTGCCGTCTTCTACGGCAACCATGGTGAAGTAGCAGCTGTTGGTATGGCGCACTTCACCGGTGCGGATGTTTTGCGCTTCTACACGGATGCCGACTTCCATAGAAGTGCGGCCGGTGTAGTTAATGCTGGCGTAAAAGGTTACCAGTTCGCCGACATGGATAGGCTCTTTAAACAAAACTTTATCGACAGACAAGGTAACGCAGTAGTTGCCGCTGTATCGGCTGGCACAGGAATAAGCGACTTGGTCGAGCAAGCGCAATAATTCGCCACCGTGGACGTTGCCGCTGAAATTTGCCGTATCCGGCATCATCAGCTCGGACATAATGAGTTCGTGAGAAGGAAGTTGGCGTGCTTGTTCCATAGTTTGGCCTCTTGAAGTGGTTTGTTTTTAAGGCCGCCTAGTATTTCAGACGGCATGTTTTGTAGGAATTTTGATTCTACCGTTTTTGAGTGGAAAAATTCAATCTACCACACCTGATCATAACCATTTTCTACGCGAAAAGAAAATCAGCAGTCCGATGATGATGCACAGCATCACACCCAAAACCATGAAATAGCCGTAATGCCAATGCAGCTCGGGCATATTGTCGAAGTTCATGCCGTAGATACCGGTGATGACGGTCAGCGGCATAAAGATGATGGTGATAACCGTCAACACGCGCATTTGCTGGTTCATGCGGTTGGATTGGAAGGAAAGATAAATGTCCATCATGCTCAACACCATATCACGCGAGGCATCAAGCGATTCGATAAGCTGCATATTGTGGTCGTACACATCGCGCAGATAGACGGTCGATTCGCCTTTGAAAATGGCAAAATCGCCGCGTACGGCCAGTTGGTAGAACACATCGCGCAATGGCAAAAGTGTGCGCCGCAGACGGACGGCATCGCGTTTGAGTCGGTGAATCTTACTGAGAATATCGCTGTTTTCATTTTTAAACAGCGACTTGTCTATTACTTCGACACGGTTGTTGTACGACTCCAAAACAATGAAATAGTCGTCCACAATACGGTCGAGCAGGCAATAAGCAAGAAACGCTGTATTTTTGTTCAAAATATTGTGCGGATTCTCGTGCATCTGCCGGCGAAGATGGCTGAATAAGCCCAGCGGTTTTTGTTGGAAAGACAACACAAAATCTTTGCCGATAATCACATACACTTGGTCAGAATGGAGTTTGCCCGTAGAGGTATAGTGGTAAACCTGTGCGGCAGTAAAAACATAGTTGCCGTAATCTTCAATTTTCGGACGCTGCTTACGACTGAGAATATCTTCAATAACCAGCTCATGAATGCCATAAGGCTCAAGCGCGTGCTTGAGCAAGGCAACATCATTGATACCGACAAAATGTAGCCAGTTGATTTGGCCTTCTTGCGGACGGACAATATCGGGCAAGTTTTTTCCGGCAAGATAATCATGCTGAGCAAAGGTATCGGCGGAATACAAGGTTTGATGGATAGCAGAACGCGGCGCATTGTCGGTATTGCTGCGCTTCATGGTTTGGTCTTGCAGATTGTCGGTTATTTCAACTGGATTGGCTGGTTTGCTCATAAAAATAAATCATGTTTTTTTAGTTAGAATGAATTGTACAGACAGAAAAGGCCGTCTGAAAACTAATTTTCAGACGGCCTGACAATATCGATCAACGCTTTATTAGGCTTGGGGCGCGGTTTTCTCCAACTCCAATGCAGCGGCAAGCAAGGACAGGCGCGCCATTACGCCGTAAACGTAGAGGCGGTTGTGTTCGTTGTCCACATCACAGTCTTTTTCAGAGCGTGGCATGCCGAGCGAGTCCCATTGTTCAAATACGCGCTTGCAGGCTTCGGGGGCTTCTTGGGAATTGTCGCCGCTGCCGGTGGGGATGCTGTTGGACAGCGGGACAAATACCATACCGCCGGCGTTGAGGTTTTCGTCCACGCCACGGCCTTCGTGTACACGGAAGAAACCGCCGATTACGAAACGGTCCATCATATACACAACGGGTTCGCACACGGCGCCATCCATGGTTTCGTAGGTATAAATACCTTCTTGGACAATGACTTCGCTGACTTCCAAACCTTCTTTGACTTTCGCCATTTTATTGCGGTTTTTACGGTTCAATCCGCGTACTTCATCTGCAGATTTAACGCTCATTACGCCCATGCCATAAGTACCTGCGTCGGCTTTCACAATAACGAAAGGCTGGTCGGTAATGCCCAACTCGTCGTATTTGGCTTGAATTTTCGCCAGCACACGTTCTACTGCTTCCGCTAACGCATCCTCACCTTCACGCTCTTGGAAGTCCAAACCACTGATTTTTTCAAAATAAGGATTGATTTGCCATTCGTCGATGTCAATCAACTTGGCAAAGTCGGCTGCAACTTGGTTGTACGCGCCGAAATGTTCGGTTTTACGGCGAGTCGTCCAGCCGCCGTGCAATGGAGGCAATACGGTTTGACTGATGTCTTTAAGGATTTCAGGAACACCCGCAGACAAGTCATTGTTCAACAAAACAACGCAAGGCGAGAAACCGTCTGCGAGATGTACACGCTCACGGGTACGCAATAAAGGCTCAAGCAAAATTTTGTCGCCCAACGCGGTTTCAAACTCGGTTGGCTCAGTCACTTCAGGATTCAAACTGCCCAAGCGCACTTCGTATCCTGCCGAACGCAAAATCTCGCTGAGTGCGTAAACGTTTTGCAGATAGAATGTGTTGCGTGTGTGGTTTTCAGGAATAATCAATACGGATTTTGCCGTTTCACAGGCACGCTGTACCGCATCTTGCGCGGCAACCGCCGCCAGCGGGATAAAGTTGGGATTCAAATTATTGAAGCCGCCCGGAAACAGGTTCATATCGATAGATGAAATTTTGTAACCGGCATTACGGATGTCAACCGAACCATAAAATGGTGGACGGTGTTCGTTCCAATGCGAACGGAACCATGCTTCGATTTTGGCATGATTGGCAAGGACTTTTTTCTCAAATTCCCGTAATTGAGTCAGATGCTCAGGAGCCATTACCGGTAATTTCATTCTTTATACCTCTTGGTAAGTGTGGATGTTGAGTGAGAATGATAGAACTTTTTAGTGCATTTCGACAAGTATTCTTTCAGATAAGATGCATCTTTTTGTCAACAATTCTACAATTTGTCTAATTTTTGACAAGTGTTTTTGAAACTTTGCAACAAATTTTAAAAATTGGACAAATTCCTATTGCGCAGCCCCTATAAAAAGCCTAAAATCCGCCCATAAACGCAAACCATCATTCATACCTACCAATAGCAAAGAATACTCATCATGAGCGCACAAACCCTTTACGATAAACTTTGGAACAGCCACGTCGTCCGCGAAGAAGAAGACGGCACTGTCCTGCTTTACATCGACCGACACCTGGTTCACGAAGTAACCAGCCCGCAAGCATTTGAAGGCTTGAAAATGGCCGGCCGCAAACTCTGGCGTATTGACAGCGTAGTCTCCACAGCCGACCACAACACCCCGACAGGCGACTGGGACAAAGGTATCCAAGATCCGATTTCCAAACTGCAAGTCGACACTTTGGACAAAAACATTAAAGAGTTTGGCGCACTCGCCTACTTCCCGTTCATGGATAAAGGTCAAGGCATTGTGCACGTTATGGGCCCGGAGCAAGGTGCTACCCTGCCCGGCATGACCGTTGTCTGCGGCGACTCGCACACTTCTACTCACGGCGCATTCGGCGCATTGGCGCACGGTATCGGCACTTCCGAAGTCGAGCACACCATGGCGACCCAATGTATTACCGCTAAAAAATCCAAATCCATGCTGATTTCCGTTGAAGGCCGTCTGAAACCCGGCGTTACCGCCAAAGACGTGGCGCTTTATATCATCGGCCAAATCGGTACGGCAGGCGGTACAGGCTACGCCATTGAATTTGGCGGCGAAGCCATCCGCAGCCTTTCCATGGAAGGCCGCATGACCTTGTGCAATATGGCGATTGAAGCCGGTGCGCGCTCAGGCATGGTTGCCGTCGACCAAACCACCATCGACTATGTAAAAGGCAAACCTTTCGCACCTAAAGGCGAAGCGTGGGATAAAGCCGTCGAGTACTGGCGCACGCTGGTGTCTGACGAAGGCGCCGTATTCGATAAAGAATACCACTTCAAAGCCGAAGACATCGAACCTCAAGTAACTTGGGGCACCTCGCCTGAAATGGTTTTAGACATCAGCAGCAAAGTGCCTAATCCTGCCGAAGAAACCGATCCGGTCAAACGCAGCGGCATGGAACGCGCCCTTGAATACATGGGCTTGGAAGCCGGTACACCATTAAACGAAATCCCTGTCGATATCGTCTTTATCGGTTCTTGCACCAACAGCCGTATCGAAGACTTGCGCGAAGCCGCCGCCATCGCCAAAGGCCGTAAAAAAGCGGACAATGTACAACGCGTATTGATTGTTCCCGGATCCGGTTTGGTTAAAGAACAGGCCGAAAAAGAAGGCTTGCACGAAGTGTTTATAGAAGCCGGTTTTGAATGGCGCGAGCCGGGTTGCTCTATGTGCCTCGCCATGAATGCCGACCGCCTGACCTCGGGACAACGTTGCGCCTCTACTTCCAACCGGAACTTTGAAGGCCGTCAAGGCAACGGCGGACGCACCCACCTCGTCAGCCCTGCCATGGCAGCCGCAGCCGCGGTGACCGGCCACTTTACCGATATCCGCACTATGGCTTAAAATATTTTCAGACGGCCTTTATTCATCAGGCCGACTGAAACAATACCTTGCTCAAACAAGTTTTCTTATTATATTGCGCAAAACGTCCGAAAACCTTCTTAATCATTGATAACTTGAAAGGAATCTAGTATGAAAAAACTGTTTGCATTGGCTGCCGCAGCCCTTATTCTGTCAGCTTGTTCCAGCACTTGGTCCGGCGCAAAAGACGATACCAGCCGCAATTGGGACAAAACCAAAGAAACCGCAGAACACGTTGCCGACAAAACTGGCGAAGCCGTTAAAAAAGGCGGCAATGCAGTAGGCCGCGGCATGAGCCATGTTGGAGAAAAAATCGAAGCCGCTACCGAATAATTCGGTAAATCAGGCCGTCTGAAGCTCCTAACTCCGTTTCAGACGGCCTGATACATTATTAATTTTTCAGACATTTTCACGATTCCAAGCAAAGGAAGAAACAATGAGCAATCCGTCAAGCTGGTTTGGTATTCACGCTCATGATCTGGATCGCGCCAAAGCCTTTTACGAATCCGTATTCGGCAAACCTCTGCAAGACGTTGGCGGTAACGGATTCCGTTTCATCATTTTTCCGGCCGATTACACACAACACGGTACGGCCGGCATGATTTGGCACGACAGCAACGCCCAGCCCGGCCACGGCGGTACAACCATTTTCTTTAATTGCCCGGATTGTGCCGAAACAGCAGAAAAAGCCGTTGTAGCAGGCGGCAAACTGTTACAAGAGAAATTCCGCATTGCCAACGGATTTGCAGCCTTTATCGAAGACACAGAAGGCAACCGAATCGGTTTGCACAGCACACGCTGACCCGAATAGCCATAAAATTTCCTATTATTATTATAAGAATCTGACATGAAAGCCTTTACCAAAATTACCGCCATCGTCGCCCCGCTCGACCGCAGCAACGTCGATACCGACGCCATCATCCCCAAACAATTTCTGAAATCCATCAAACGTAGCGGCTTCGGCCCCAATGCCTTTGATGAATGGCGTTACCTCGACCACGGCGAACCGGGCATGGACAACAGCAAACGCCCGTTGAATCCGGATTTCTCCCTGAACCAACCACGCTATCAAGGCGCACAAATCCTGTTGACGCGTAAAAACTTCGGTTGCGGCTCTTCACGCGAACACGCCCCTTGGGCATTGGACGACTACGGCTTCCGCGCCGTCATCGCCCCCAGCTTTGCCGACATCTTCTTCAACAACTGCTACAAAAACGGCCTTTTGCCTATCGTTTTGACAGAAGAACAGGTTGACCAGCTTTTCAAAGAAGTTGAAGCCAACGAAGGCTATCAGCTCTCCATCGACCTTGCCGAGCAAACCCTGACCACACCAAGCGGCGAAACGTTCACATTCGACATTACCGAACACCGCAAACACTGCCTCTTAAACGGCTTGGACGAAATCGGCCTGACCCTGCAACACGCCGACGAAATTCACGCCTTTGAAGAAAAACGCCGCCAAAGCCAGCCTTGGCTG
This sequence comes from Neisseria sp. HMSC073G10, assembly GCF_001812605.1. Lineage (NCBI taxonomy): Bacteria > Pseudomonadati > Pseudomonadota > Betaproteobacteria > Neisseriales > Neisseriaceae > Neisseria > Neisseria sp. HMSC073G10. The sequence goes on from NZ_KV809486.1 coordinate 45,869, forward strand.
TTTAACGGTTGATATACAAAAGGCCGTCTGAAAAATTTAAGTGTTTCAGACGGCCTTTAATCTACACAAATATACCATGATTACCGACACCATAAGCAATGCCACCCGCTACGCTGCCTTGCATCCCGACTTTGCTGAGGCCTTCCATCTGTTGCAAACCCTAGATTTTACCAAGCTGCCGGACGGCCAAGTGCCGTGCGAGAATCCCAATATCCGTATTTTTATCGGCAGTGAGCCGATGAGGACTAAAGGCGAAGCTCAGCCTGAAGCGCACTTAAAACATATTGATATTCAAACGCCGATTGATGGCAATGAAACATATGGCTGGATAGACAGAGGCCGTCTGAAAAACGGTTTAGGCTACAATGAAAAGCGCGATATCGAATTTTTCGACTGCGAGCCGGAAACTTGGCTGACCTTGGAGCCTGGCGAATTTGCGCTATTCTTCCCAAATGATGCGCATGCCCCATTGGTCGGCGACAGGCCGAACATACGCAAAGTCGTTTTTAAAATCCGTGTTGAAACCGAACGTCTATAATATTTCAGATGGCCTTATCCCCTTATCAGGACACAATATGTCTTTTTTCAGCAGGTTGTTCCGCTCCAAACCTAAATTAATGACTTGGCAGGAATTTGTCGAATACTTTGCCCGTCGCATTCAAGAAGAATTGGATCTTGAGGCAAAAATCGACTGGGGCGAAACTATTGCGTCTTCGCCGATCATTGTCCATTTTTTCGAAGACGATGAAGCATCGTTCAGCACATATTTGAGCAACCATTACACAAGTTATCTGCAAAATCCCGAGGCCTTGGAGGCTATTGTTGCTGCCAATTTAGCGGTTATCTATAAGATTCAAGATACTGATGCCAGTGTTTCAGCACAACAAATTCTTCCGACGATTAAAAATACGATTTATCTGGAAAAAGCCAGACTGATTACAAATACGGACGAAGCCGAACCTGCCGATTATCTGGTATACAAACCGATTGCGGGCGATATCATGTTGCTTTATATGGTGGATACGGAAGAATCCATGCATACGCTCAATCGTGAGCATATGAAAGAGGCCGGTATTGAAGATGAAGACGCCTTGTATCGTACCGCCATGGATAATCTGCGCCAACGGATGAATGGACGTGTTCAAATTCATCATGCCGAAGGTTGGTCATTGGCTCAAATCCATTTGGACAACGACTATGATGCTTCCCTGATTTTGCTTTTGGACGAAGTACTTAAAGACGATTCTATGCTGCCGGCCAACCCCGTTTTTGCAGTCCCGGCGCGCAACGCCCTGCTCGTTTGCAGCCCATCCGATGAAGAGGCTTTGCAGGCGATGGCGAATATTGCCCTGCAGGCATTTGAAGAATCTGCCTACGCGATTTCTACCCAGCTTTACCAGTACCATAATGGTACAATCAGCGTTTTCAGAGCAAATTGATTTAAGGCCGTCTGAAAAACAGGCGACCTGCCCTTTACCTAAAACCTTCCCATAAGGAAACCCGAAATGACCAAACATATCGCTATCTTGCGCGGCGACGGCATCGGCCCTGAAATCGTTGCAGAAACCGTCCGTGTACTCGACAAACTTATCGAACAAGGTTTGGATGTCAGCTACGAATACGCGCCTTTGGGCGGCGAAGCCTATGACGAATACGGCCATCCTTATCCAGAATTCACGCAAAACCTTTGCCGTAAAGCCGATGCGGTTCTGCTTGGTGCAGTCGGTTCTCCTCAATACGACAATCTTGACCGTCCGCTGCGCCCTGAGCGCGGCTTGTTGGCCATCCGTAAAGACTTGAATCTTTTTGCTAATTTGCGCCCTGCCATTTTGTATAAAGAGCTGGCCAATGCTTCCACTCTGAAACCGGAAATCGTAGCCGGTCTCGACATCCTTATCGTACGCGAACTGACCGGCGATATTTACTTTGGCGAACCGCGCGGCATCCGTGTTTTAGAAAACGGCGAACGCGAAGGCTATAACACCATGAAATACAGCGAAAGCGAAATCCGCCGTATTGCCCACGTTGCCTTCCAATCCGCCCAAAAACGCAGCAAAAAAGTCTGCTCCGTAGGCAAAGCCAACGTATTGGAAACCACCGAACTGTGGCGTGAAATCTTTGAAGAAATCGGCAAAGAATACCCTGATGTCGAACTTTCCCATATGTACGTTGATAACGCAGCCATGCAGTTGGTACGCGCGCCTAAACAATTTGACGTGATTGCCACCGGCAACATCTTCGGCGATATCCTCTCCGACGAAGCCTCCATGCTGACCGGTTCTATCGGTATGCTGCCTTCCGCTTCTTTGGACGAAAACGGCAAAGGCCTGTACGAACCGTCCCACGGCTCAGCTCCAGACATTGCCGGTCAAAACAAAGCCAATCCGCTGGCGACCGTTTTGTCTCTTGCCATGCTGCTGCGTTACAGTTTGAACGACGAAGCACGCGCGCAACAAGTCGAAAATGCCGTTCAAAAAGTGCTGCAACAAGGCCTGCGTACAGGCGACATTTACGAAGAAGGTACCAAACTGGTTTCCTGCTCCGAAATGGGCGATGCTGTATTGGCTGCTTTGTAAGAGGCCGTCTAAAAAAGCGTGGGACCAATCCCACGCTTTTTTATTGCGAAAACTTTTAACCATAAAAAAGGGCGTGTCTTCACACGCCTTTATGTCTTTTTCAGACGGCCTTAAGATTGAAAAAATCAACCTCTTTTGTGTTTGCCGCCAAAGCTGTCGTTAGACTTACGCTTGCCTTTAAAGCCTTCGCCGCCTTTTTTGAAACCGTCAGCTTTTTTGAAACCATCTTTCTTAAAGCCATCTTTCTTGAACCCATCTTTTTTATGGCCTTCGCCGCGAGCTTTACCGCCGAAACCTTCTTTAGCCGGTTTCTTATCACCGCGCCAACCGCCGGATTTACGATCGCCCCAGCCGCCTTTGCCTTTCGGTTTACCGCCGGCTGATTTGCGTTTGCGTGTCGGCTCCATGCCTTCGATGGTCAGCTCAGGCAATTTACGGCCGATGTATTTTTCGATTTTGTGTACTTTGACGTATTCGTTCACTTCGGCAAAAGTAATCGCGATACCGGTACGGCCTGCGCGACCGGTACGGCCGATGCGGTGAACGTAGTCTTCAGCCTGTTTTGGCAAGTCGTAGTTGATAACGTGGGTAATGGTCGGTACGTCGATACCGCGTGCGGCAACGTCGGTGGCAACCAAAATTTTACAACGGCCTTTGCGCAAGTCCATCAGCGTGCGGTTGCGCCAGCCTTGCGGCATATCGCCGTGCAGGCAGTTGGCGGCAAAACCTTTTTCGTACAGTTCATCCGCGATAACTTCGGTCATGGCTTTAGTGGATGTAAAAATCACGCATTGATCGATATTGGCATCGCGCAAGATGTGGTCGAGCAGGCGGTTTTTATGGCGCATATCGTCGCAGTACAACAGCTGCTCTTCGATTTTACCTTGATCATCCACACGCTCAACTTCGATGGTTTCAGGGTCTTTGGTTAGTTTGCGCGCCAGTTTGCCCACCGCGCCGTCCCAAGTGGCGGAGAACAACAAAGTCTGACGGTCACTCGGCGTTGCTTCCACGATGGTTTCGATGTCGTCGATAAAGCCCATGTCCAACATGCGGTCAGCTTCGTCCAGAATCAGCACTTCCAAACGTTCAAAATCAACTTTACCGCTCTGCATCAAATCCATCAGACGGCCCGGAGTGGCGACAATCAGGTCAACCGGTTTGCTCAAAGCACGGGTTTGGTAGCCGAAAGATGCGCCGCCGACAATGCTGACAGTACGGAACCAACGCATATTTTTAGCATACGCCAGCGCGTTTTTTTCCACTTGAGCCGCCAATTCGCGGGTCGGGGTCAATACCAAAGCGCGCGGGCCTTTGCCCGGTTTTTCGCTGCGCTTGGTCAGTTTTTGCAAAGTCGGCAGCAGGAAGGCTGCGGTTTTGCCTGAACCGGTTTGTGCCGAAGCCATAATGTCGCGGCCGTCCAAAGCAAACGGAATCGCTTGCGCCTGAATCGGGGTCGGGCTTTCATAACCCTCGCTGCTTACGGCAGACAAAATGTTTTTATCAAGGTTCAAATCGGCAAATTTAATAGACATATCTATCCTAAGAGACAACAACGCGCACGCCTGAACAATTTCAGACGACCTGAAGCAAAGGAAAGTAACGATACGGGAAATGTGAAGTTACAGGGTTGTCGCAAGCATCTTGCTTGTGGTTAACATCGACGACAACCTGCACAGAAAAGGCTTTGCAAATATGCAAGCAATAAAAGAAACGCGCCCGAAACGGCGGTTTAGGTTGGATGACGATGGCTTCGTATCAAAAGGCGAACGGCGGATAATATAGATTTTATGGATAACAGTCAAGCAAAAAGGCATCAAGTGCGTTAAAATCCAACCCCTTCCCAATACTTATTCAGGCCGTCTGAAACCATGACCGACATTACCCCCTTTGCCAACCGCTTGGGCAAAAACATCAAACATCTTATGAAATGGGCCAAACGCAACGATATCGAAGCCTGGCGCATTTACGACCGAGATATTCCCCAATTTCCCTTTGCCGTCGATGTTTACGGCGACCAAATCCATCTTCAGGAATACGATACCGGCTGGCTGATGCAGCCCGAAGAATACGAAGCATGGCTTGCCGATGTATTGGAAGCCATCGGATTTGTGACCGGTTTTGCGCCCGAACAAATCCACCTCAAACGTCGCGAACGTCAAAAAGGTTTGCAGCAATACGAGAAAACCGGCAAAACCGGCGACGATTTCGTCATCACCGAAAACGGCCGCAAGTTTTGGGTCAACCTCGACAAATACCTCGACACCGGCCTCTTTCTCGACCACCGCAATACGCGCAAAAAAGTCGGCGAAACCGCAACAGGCAAACGCTTCCTCAACCTGTTTTCCTACACAGGCAGCTTCACCGTCTATGCCGCCACCGGCGGCGCGGTATCCAGCGAAACCGTCGATTTATCCAACACTTATCTCGAGTGGGCAAAACGCAATTTTGAACTCAACGGCATCAGCCCCGAACAACACAAAATCGTCCGCGCCGATGTGTTCCAATATCTGCAAAATGCCACCGCCGAAGGCAAAAAGTTCGACCTGATCGTCATGGATCCGCCCAGCTTTTCCAACAGCAAAAAGATGCTCGACATCCTCGACATCCAGCGCGACCACCCAAAACTCATAGCCGGTGCGATGAGCCTGCTCGCTTCAGACGGCATTTTGTACTTCTCCAACAACTTGCGCAGCTTCGTCTTGGATGACTCGGTATCGGAGCAATACGCCGTCAAAGACATTTCCAAGCAGTCCGTTCCCGACGATTTCCGCAACAAAAAAATCCATCAATGCTGGGAAATCAAGCATAAATAAGCATCAGGCCGTCTGAAAGCCAGTTTTCAGACGGCCTGATTGCCATATTGAATCTCTCAATCAATAAGCGCATAATTGAAAAAATTGTTGACAATATCAAAAGGAAAAGAACATGCAAAACTACCTGACGCCCAATTTCTCATTCGCCCCCATGATTCCGGAACGCGCGCTCGGCAGCCGGGTTTGGGATACCGAAGGACGAGAATACATTGACCTGTCAGGCGGTATTGCAGTGAACGCACTGGGGCATTGCCATCCCGATTTAGTCGCAACCTTAACCGAACAATCGCAAAAACTCTGGCACATTTCTAATATCTACACCACCCAACCGGCGCAAGAATTGGCCAAAAAATTGGTCGAAAACACCTTCGCCGACAAAGTGTTTTTCTGCAATTCCGGCGCAGAGGCCAATGAAGCCGCTTTAAAACTGGCGCGCAAATACGGCCGCGATCATTTTGGCGAACACAAAACCGAAATCATCTCCTGCCTCAATAGCTTCCACGGTCGCACCCTGTTTACCGTATCCGTCGGCGGCCAGCCCAAATACAGCAAAGATTACGCGCCGCTGCCGTCAGATATTACCCATGTTCCATTTAATGATATTGCCGCATTGGAAACCGCCGTCGGCGACAAAACCTGCGCCGTGATTATCGAGCCGATTCAAGGCGAAAGCGGCATTCTGCCTGCCTCTCAAGAATACCTGCAAGCCGCACGCCGTTTGTGCGACAAACACGGCGCCTTGCTAATTTTGGACGAAGTGCAAACCGGCATGGGCCATACAGGCAAACTGTTTGCCTACGAGCATTACGGCATCATACCCGACATCATCAGCTCCGCCAAAGCCTTGGGTTGCGGTTTCCCCATCGGTGCGATTCTGACCACCGATAAAATCGCCCCGACCTTCGGGCCGGGGACGCACGGCTCGACTTTCGGCGGCAATCCGATGGCATGCGCGGTCGGCAGCCGTGCGTTTGACATCATCAATGCGCCTGGAACATTGACACACGTTCAGCAACAAGGCCAAAAACTTCAGACGGCCTTGCGTGAAATAGGCGTAAAAACCGGCGTATTTAAAGAAGTCCGCGGCATGGGCTTGCTGCTCGGCTGCGTGTTGGCAGACGAATACGCAGGCAAGGCTTCGGAAATTACCGCCGCCGCTTTGAAACACGGCCTGATGGTACTGGTTGCCGGCGCCAATGTCGTGCGCTTCGCCCCCAGCCTGCTGCTGAACGATGAAGACATGGCCGAAGGCTTGAAACGTTTTGAAGCGGCCTTGGCGGAATGGTTGGCCTGATTTTCAAAACCCAATATCCAAATCAGCCGACAGCTTTTATTCCCTAATTGATGCCATATAGCGAAGACCGTCTAAAAGACCGTTTGAGTTTTTCAGACGGCCTTTTTTCAATATTGAAAACAACATCCGCCTACATGCTTTGTCATTTGATGTTTGTTAAAAATCGTACCGCCTCTTCGTGTTACGCTTGGCAAACAATTTGATTTTACGAAGAAAAGGAGCAGGAGATGGTATCGTTGAAAACCCAAATCGCCGGTTTTTCTTTTGACAACTGCCTGATGAACGCAGCAGGTGTGTCGTGTATGACCGTTGAGGAATTGGAAGCAGTCAGACAGTCTTCTGCAGGCACTTTCATTACCAAGACCGCAACGCTTACCGCGCGTCAAGGCAACCCCGAGCCGCGTTATCGGGACGTGCCTCTCGGCAGCATCAATTCGATGGGTTTGCCGAATCAAGGCATTGATTACTATCTGGATTACCTGCTTACCCTTCAAGAATCTGAGCCGGAACGGACATTTTTCCTATCATTGGTCGGTCTATCGCCCGGCGAAACACATATCCTGTTGGAAAAAGTGCAAAATAGCGGGTTTAACGGCATTACCGAACTCAACCTATCCTGCCCAAACGTCGCCGGCAAACCGCAAATCGCCTATGACTTTGAAACAACCGAGATGATTTTGGATAATGCGTTTACCTACTTCGACAAGCCCTTGGGCATCAAATTGCCGCCGTATTTCGATATAGCCCATTTTGATCAAGCGGCGAAAGTGTTCAACCGCTATCCCCTAAAATTCGTCAACTGCGCCAACTCCATCGGCAACGGCATGTATATCGAAGACGAATCCGTCGTCATCCGCCCGAAAAACGGCTTCGGCGGCATAGGCGGCCAATACATCAAACCGACTGCGCTCGCCAATGTCCACGCGTTCCATCAAAGACTGGATCCGTCTATCCAAGTCATTGGAACAGGCGGCGTTTATAGCGGTCGTGATGCGTTTGAACACATCTTGTGCGGTGCAAGTATGGTGCAGATCGGCACGGCGCTACACCAGCAAGGCGTAGACATTTTTGAACGGGTTTCCCTTGAATTAAAAGCCATCATGGCGCAAAAAGGCTATGAGAAGCTGGAAGACTTCAAAGGCAAATTGAAATATTTTGAATAAGATTTACTCTAAAAAACGCCCAAGGCCGTCTGAAAATTTCAGACGGCCTTGTTGTATAATTGCTCCCCACATTACCCGTCTTCCCCTTCAATGAAACTCAACCCCCAACAGCAAGCCGCGGTCAAATATCTAGGCGGCCCCCTGCTCGTCCTTGCCGGCGCAGGCAGCGGCAAAACCGGCGTGATTACGCAAAAAATCAAACATTTAATCGTCAATGTCGGCTATTTGCCACATACCGTTGCCGCGATTACCTTTACCAATAAAGCCGCCATGGAAATGCAGGAGCGCGTCTCCAAAATGTTGCCTAAGTCGCAAACGCGCGGGCTGACGATTTGCACCTTCCACTCTTTGGGTATGAAGATTTTGCGCGAAGAGGCCAATCAAATCGGTTACAAAAAAAACTTTTCCATTCTCGACTCTACCGACAGCGCCAAAATCATCGGCGAGCTCTTGGGCGGTACGGGCAAAGAAGCCATATTCAAAGCGCAGCATCAAATTTCCCTTTGGAAAAACGATTTAAAAACGCCTGAAGATGTCGTTCAGACGGCCTCTAATGTGTGGGAACAGCAAACAGCGCGCGTCTATGCGAGTTATCAGGAAACCCTGCAAAGCTATCAGGCGGTGGACTTCGACGACTTAATCCGCCTGCCAGCCGTACTCTTGCAGCAGAACAGCGAAGTACGAAACAAATGGCAGCGGCGGCTGCGTTATCTGTTGGTTGACGAATGTCAGGACACCAACACCTGCCAATTTACGCTGATGAAGCTCTTAACCGGCGCGGAAGGCATGTTTACCGCCGTCGGCGACGACGACCAGTCGATCTACGCATGGCGCGGCGCAAACATGGAAAACCTGCGTAAAATGCAGGAAGACTATCCGCAGATGAAAGTCATCAAGCTGGAGCAAAACTACCGCTCCACCGCACGGATTCTCAAAATCGCCAACAAAGTTATCGAAAACAACCCCAAACTCTTTACCAAAAAACTTTGGTCGCAGTTCGGCGAAGGCGAAATCGTCAAAGTCGTCGCCTGCCAAAACGAGCAACACGAAGCCGACTGGGTCGTCAGCCAAATCGTCAAACAGAAGCTGGTCGGCGGCGACAAAACCCAATACGCCGATTTCGCCGTGTTATACCGCGGCAACCATCAGGCGCGGATTTTTGAAGAATCCTTGCGCAGCGCGCGTGTTCCCTACCAACTCTCCGGAGGACAAAGCTTTTTCGACAAAGCCGAAATCAAAGACGTTTTGTCCTACTTGCGCCTGCTCGCCAATCCCAACGACGATCCCGCCTTCCTGCGCGCCGTAACCACGCCCAAACGCGGCATCGGCGACGTTACATTGGGCAAGCTCAACACCTACGCGCACGAACACGAATGCAGCCTATATGAAGCCGCGCAAACCGAAGAAGCGCTTGCCCTGTTGAATAATACCAACCGCCAACACCTGCAAGCCTTCATGGATATGATTGAAAGCTACCGCGCCAAAGCCGAAACCAACGAAGCAGGCGAGCTTATTCATAACCTGCTGAAAGAAATCGACTACGAAAACCACCTGTTGGCCAATGAGGAAGGCAAAGCAGGCGAAATCAAATGGCGCAACGTTACCGACCTGACCGGCTGGCTGGAACGCAAAGGCAAGCAAGACGGCAAAAACATCATCGAGCTTGCCCAAACCATCGCCCTGATGACGCTTTTGGAGGGCAAAAGCGAAGAAGAAGTCGATGCCGTCAAACTCTCCACCCTGCACGCTTCCAAAGGCTTGGAATACCCCTACGTTTTCCTTGTCGGTTGCGAAGAAGGCATCTTGCCACACAACGACAGCATCGAAGAAGACAATGTCGAAGAAGAACGCCGTCTGATGTATGTCGGCATTACCCGCGCCAAACGCCAGCTTACACTGACCCACTGCCTCAAACGCAAAAAGCAAGGCACATGGCAATTCCCCGAGCCGAGCCGCTTCATAGACGAAATGCCGCAGGAAGACATCAAGATTTTAGGCCGCAAAGGCGGAGAGCCGATTGTGAGCAAGGAAGAAGGAAAAAGCAATCTGGCAGGATTGCTGGATATGTTGGGAAACAAAAGAAAAGGATAAAGCAAGGCCGTCTGAAAGTAAGGTTTCAGACGGCCTTATTGTCAGCAAAATATCAAAGACAACAATCAAATAATTTTCACTTTATATCGTTACGTCTATCCGTCCCCCTTCTCCCGATTCTTCAAAAATAAACAAAAACAATCGAATAATCAGGTACAAAATAAAAAAGCAGGTGACACGATCACCTCATTTCCCTTCAATTTACAAGCAAAAATTGTCAACACTTGAAGTATAAATTCACAAGCAAAATTGCATTTTTCAGGTATAATAATGGATTCCCCAACTGCATTTTGTGAGCTGAATCCATGTCTGTTGTTCTGCCCTTGCGCGGTGTAACCGCCCTTTCCGATTTCCGTGTTGAAAAACTCTTCCAAAAAGCAGCCGCCCTCGGCCTGCCCGAAGTCAAATTAAGCAGCGAATTTTGGTATTTTGTCGGTAGCGAAAAAACACTTGATGCCGCGACAGTCGAAAAACTGCAAGCCTTACTGGCAGCGCAAAGCGTTGAACAAACGCCCAAAGCGCGCGAGGGCTTGCATTTATTTTTGGTAACACCCCGTTTGGGCACCATTTCGCCTTGGGCTTCCAAAGCAACCAATATCGCCGAAAACTGCGGTTTGGAAGGTATTGAGCGTATCGAACGCGGCATGGCCGTATGGTTGGAAGGTACGCTTACCGACGGGCAAAAACAACAATGGGCTGCCCTGTTGCACGACCGCATGACCGAAAGCGTGTTGACCGACATCGATGCGGCGGCGCAACTGTTCCACCATATCCAATCGGAAACCTTCTCCAGCGTAGATGTATTGGGCGGCGGTAAAGAGGCATTGGTCAAAGCCAATACCGAAATGGGCTTGGCGCTTTCAGCCGACGAAATCGATTATCTGGTCGAAAACTACCAAGTTTTAAACCGCAATCCGTCCGATGTGGAATTGATGATGTTCGCGCAGGCAAACAGCGAACACTGCCGCCACAAAATCTTCAACGCCGACTTCATCCTCAACGGCGAAAAACAACCGAAATCCCTTTTCGGCATGATTCGCGACACACACAATGCGCATCCCGAAGGCACGGTCGTTGCCTATAAAGACAATTCGTCCGTGATCGAAGGCGCAAAAGTCGAACGTTTCTATCCAAATGCGGCAGAAAACCAAGGCTACCGTTTCCACGAAGAAGACACCCATATCATCATGAAAGTGGAAACACACAACCACCCGACCGCCATCGCGCCGTTTGCGGGCGCGGCAACGGGCGCGGGCGGTGAAATCCGCGATGAAGGCGCAACAGGTAAAGGCTCACGTCCGAAAGCAGGCTTGACCGGCTTTACCGTCTCCAACCTGAATATCCCTGGCTTGGAGCAACCTTGGGAACAAGCTTACGGCAAACCCGGCCATATTGCTTCTCCTTTAGACATCATGATTGAAGGCCCGATCGGCGGCGCAGCGTTCAACAACGAATTCGGCCGTCCGAACCTCTTGGGCTACTTCCGTACTTTTGAAGAGAAGTTCGACGGTCAGGTTCGCGGCTATCACAAACCGATTATGATTGCCGGCGGCTTGGGCAGCATTCAGGCACAGCAAACACACAAAGACGAAATCCCCGAAGGCGCATTGCTTATCCAACTGGGCGGCCCGGGTATGCTCATCGGCTTGGGCGGCGGCGCTGCTTCTTCCATGAACACCGGCACAAACGACGCATCTTTGGACTTCAACTCCGTACAACGCGGCAACCCTGAAATCGAACGCCGCGCGCAAGAAGTCATCGACCGCTGCTGGCAACTCGGCGACAAAAATCCGATTATCTCCATCCACGACGTCGGCGCAGGCGGCTTGTCCAACGCCTTCCCAGAACTCGTCAATGATGCCGGACGCGGCGCGGTATTCAAATTACGCGAAGTGCCGCTAGAAGAACACGGCCTCAGCCCATTGCAAATTTGGTGTAACGAATCGCAAGAACGTTATGTGTTGTCCATCTTGGAAAAAGATTTGGAGACCTTCCGCGCCATCTGCGAACGCGAACGCTGCCCGTTTGCCGTAGTCGGCACGGCGACCGACGACGGCCATTTGAAAGTACGCGACGACTTGTTCTCCAACAACCCTGTCGATTTGCCGCTGAACGTTTTGCTCGGCAAACCGCCTAAAACCACGCGTACCGACAAAACAGTTACGCCATCTGAAAAACCGTTTAACGCCGGCGATATCGACATTACCGAAGCCGCCTACCGTGTTCTGCGTCTGCCTACCGTAGCCGCCAAAAACTTCCTGATTACCATAGGCGACCGCAGCGTCGGCGGCATGACCCACCGCGACCAAATGGTCGGCAAATACCAAACCCCCGTAGCCGACTGCGCCGTTACCATGATGGGCTTCAATACCTATCGTGGCGAAGCGATGTCTATGGGAGAAAAACCGACTGTCGCCCTGTTTGACGCGCCTGCTTCGGGCAGAATGTGCGTCGGCGAAGCCATCACCAACATCGCGGCAGTCAACATCGGCGACATCGGCAATATCAAACTCTCCGCCAACTGGATGGCGGCATGCGGCAACGAAGGCGAAGACGAAAAACTTTACCGCACCGTCGAAGCCGTCTCCCAAGCCTGTCAGGCATTGGATCTGAGCATCCCCGTAGGCAAAGACAGCCTGTCAATGAAAACCGTGTGGCAGGACGGCGAAGAGAAAAAATCTGTCGTCTCGCCGTTGAGCCTGATTATCTCCGCGTTCGCGCCAGTTCAAGACGTACGCAAAACCGTTACGCCCGTATTAAAAGACAATGCCAATTCATTCGCTATTCTGCTGATGATTGACTTAGGCAACAACAAGTGCCGTATGGGTGGTTCTGCACTGGCTCAAGTGTATAACCGAAGCGGCGGCGAAGCACCTGATATTGATGCAGGCCATCTGAAAGCGTTTTATCAGTTAATTCAGCAACTCGTTCAAGAAGATAAGTTGCTGGCCTACCACGACCGCAGCGACGGCGGTTTGTTTGTGACTCTGGCAGAAATGGCATTTGCTTCTCGCCGTGGCATGAATCTCGACCTGCTGACAATGGTAAGTAAAAATATTAACGTTCAAAACGAGTATTACTCGTCTCAAGAATGGCAAAAATTTGTCCTAACTACCCTGTTTAACGAAGAATTAGGAGCCGTTATTGCTGTTCACGCTGCCGACCACGAATATATTTTCAATTTGTGCGAGAAACTGAATCTCACGCTGCACCATTTGGGAGAGTTTGCCGACAGCGGCCATATGGTCATCAATGCAGGAGAAGAATTTTTCAATCAATCCCTTACCGACCTGCAACGCGCATGGCAGGAAACCAGCCACGCCATTCAACGTCTGCGCGACAACCCTGCCTGCGCCGACAGTGAGTTTGCCCTGATTGACGACAACGACCGCAGCGCATTGTTTGCCGACGTGAAGTTCGACGTGAACGAAGACATCGCCGCGCCTTTCGTCAACAGCGGCGCGAAACCCAAAATCGCCATCCTGCGCGAACAGGGCGTGAACGGACAAATCGAAATGGCCGCCGCCTTCACCCGCGCCGGATTCGATGCTTACGACGTGCATATGTCCGACCTGATGGCAGGCCGCGTCCACCTTGCCGACTTCAAAATGCTGGCGGCGTGCGGCGGCTTCAGCTACGGCGACGTACTCGGCGCAGGCGAAGGCTGGGCGAAATCCATCCTGTTCCACCCTGCTCTGCGCGACCAATTTGCCGCCTTCTTCGCCGACCCGAACACGCTGACATTGGGCGTGTGCAACGGCTGTCAAATGGTCAGCAACCTTGCCGAGATTATCCCGGGCGCAGAAACATGGCCGAAGTTCAAACGCAACTTGAGCGAACAGTTTGAAGCGCGCCTGAGTATGGTTCATGTTCCAAAATCCGCATCGCTGATTCTGAACGAAATGCAAGGCTCCAGCCTGCCTGTCGTGGTCAGCCACGGCGAAGGCCGCGCCGACTTCGCACTTCACGGCGGCAATATTTCCGCCGATTTGGGCATTGCGCTGCAATATGTAGACGGTCAAAACCAAGTGACCCAAACTTATCCGCTCAACCCTAACGGCTCTCCTCAAGGTATCGCCGGTGTGACCAACGCCGACGGCCGCGTCACCATCATGATGCCCCACCCCGAACGCGTGTACCGCGCCGCACAAATGAGCTGGAAACCGGAAGACTGGACGGAACTGTCCGGCTGGTACCGCCTCTTCGCCGGAGCAAGGAAGGCTTTGGGTTAACCGGCAGGCTGATTTGATTCGGCTTTAAAGAAAAGGTCGTCTGAAAACGATTTAGTGAAACCTGCTATATCTGTTTTCAGACGACCTTTATGTTCTTTTGCGTATAAGACCGAGCCGACCGCCGTCATTCCCGCCTGCGCGGGAATGACGGCCTAGATTTTTTGTCCCGAACCTATATACAAATAAACTTAATTGAATTTATAGAAAGATTTGGAGAAGCTTATGTCTAACATAGTAATTTTTAAAAACATGCCGAATGATGATGACTATATTAAATGGATTGATGAAAACCCAAATGGATTTGTATTAAATATAGATCAAACTAAAGACCCTTCTAAGATTTGGAAAGATTATCCCAAAATACATTTTGCTAATTGTAACCAACTAAATAAAAGGCCGGGGCGCACAACTGGAAAATATTTCAAAGTTTGCTCAAACTCAATTGAAGAACTTGAAAAATGGAGCCTGGATGAATACAGGAGAGAACTAACTCCATGCGGAACCTGTAAGAAAAACGGATTACTGGTAGGACGGCTCATGGGAATACCAAATTTTCAGGTAGCTTCTACCCTGTCCTTAAAATCTGATATAGACGAACTCGAAGAATGTTTAGCCTCCGAGACTAATCCAGAAAAGCGAACCGAAATTGAAACTTTGATAAAAGCCCGTCAAGGGCAAGGCAGATTCCGGCAAAAACTACTCGAACTGTATCCGAACTGCCCGCTAACAGGTCTAGATGTTCGGTCTTTACTTATTGCCAGCCATATCAAACCTTGGAGCAAATGCAATAATGAAGAGAGGTTAGATCCCTTCAATGGACTGATGCTCGCACCCAATATTGACGCATTATTCGATAGCGGACTGATTACGTTTGATGCCGACGGTACGATAAAAATCAGTCCGAAAATCGATCTGGAAAATCAAAAGCGGCTTGGAATTTCTCCCGATATGAAATTAAAAATCGAACCTGAAAGCGAAAAATATTTCGAGTATCACCGCAACCATGTTTTCCAAAAAGAAGAATAAATAGTGTTGAACAGTCCGTTGATTTAAGGTTGTCTGAAAACGATTTAGCGAACCTCGCTATATCCGTTTTCAGATGACCTTTTTGCGTCCTTTTGCGTATAAAGACCAAACTCGTCGCCGTCATTCTGTATAATTGCCACTTTTAAACTATAATCGACATATTCAGACGGCCTTTCCCGACATTATGACTCGACAAGCCTTTATCCTCAGCGATTGTGAATTTTCCGAATGCGGAGAAAAGCCTTACGCCCTGTTGACTGCGAATCCGACGAAGGAACACCACTTCATCGCCCAAACCGAGCAGCGGCAGCATGCGCATAATCCGCAGGTCAGCCCGCAAAACCAAAACGTTTACCGCCTGCCTCTGTCAATGTTTCATACTGGCGAAAAAGCCCGTAGCAAAGAACAAAACCGCAGCGAAGCGATAAGCGTCAACATCATCGGCAACTTGGCGGCGAAAAACCTCTATACACTGACCTTTGTCGAAGACTCCGCCAACCAATACAATCTGGAAAGCTGGTTCAACCGTCATGAAAGCGGCTACGAAGAGGCCTGCAACCACCTGCGCACCTTACCTGCAGGCCATCTGAAAACACCTACGGCAAATGCCGATACCGTCAAAGTACCGGATGCCTTTTGGCGGATATTGCGGCTAAAATTCCTCGGCATTCTGCGCAATCCGCACAACCATAAAAACCTGTTTGTCCACCGCCTGCATCAAACACTTCGGGCGCGGCTGCCGGAAGTCGGTTTTGAATTTGTCCGCTTGATCAGCAAACGCGACCCCAAGCGCATCGAAGCCATTATGCAGGACTACCGTTTCACTTTTCTCGGCTATGTTGATTGGCTGGGCGGGCTTTACGGTATGTTGAGCGAAGGCGTAGCGCAGCCGTCGTTGTTTGAACGGTTGTTTTGCAACATCTTTGCCGAACCCGAAGCCGTGAAAATCGAATTGTTCCGCTATCCGGAAAACACGGGGCTATGCCTGTTTGGCGACAGCAGTTTCTGCCTGCAAGCCTCGGCCAAGCTATTCAGTGTCGGCGTTAATATCTCGCACGATATGTTTGCCGTCGTCCATCTGCAAACCGACCGTTGGCACGCGTTTAAGAATACCTTTCATCACGACGCGCCCAAACTGCAAGGCCAAGTGCGGATTATCGACAGCGACCAAACCCAAAGATTGCTGTTCAACCGACTGTGCATCCATCAAGCCCATGAAGCCGTGTTCGGCCAAAGCCCGAATATCAAAGATTATTTAGAGGCCGTCTGAAACCCAAAACCAGAAGAAAGCATATGAAAATCACGCCAATTAAAGCCCTAAACGACAACTACATCTGGATGATTCAAGAAGGCAACCATGCTGCCTGCGTCGATCCATCCGATGCCACGCCCGTTTTGAAATTCCTCGTCCACAACCGCCTGATGCTGGCGCAAACATGGATTACCCATCCGCACCCCGACCATACCGGCGGCGCAAAAAGCTTGTTCCATGGCTTTTTAGAATCCCCAATCTATGGCGAAAGCGACATCGACGTGGCGACGCATACCGTCACCGCAGGTACGCAGTTCCCGTTTGGCGAAGGCTTGGTTACCGTTTGGGCAACCCCCGGCCATACCGACCGCCACATCAGCTATCTGTTGGAAAATTCAGACGGCCTGCACGTTTTCTGCGGCGATACCTTGTTTTCCGCCGGTTGCGGCCGCGTATTTACCGGCACAATCGAGCAGCTTTACGACAGCTTCCACCGATTCAACCAGCTGCCCGAAGAAACACTGTTTTATCCAGCGCACGAATACACCGCCTCCAATCTACGCTTTGCCCAGCACATCGAGCCGGACAACATCGACATTCAGACGGCCTTGGCCGCAGCCGAACACACGCCGACACTGCCTGTCAGCCTGGCGCACGAGCGCAAAGTCAATCCGTTTTTCCGCGTACACCTGCCCCAAGTTCAGGCACGCGCCGAAGAATTGAGCGGACGAAAATTAAACAGCGAACTCGAAGTCTTCGCCGCTTTGCGTGAATTGAAAAATCAATTTTAATTGGGCTTAGGTCCCTAATAAATAAGGCCGTCTGAACAATATCTGTTCAGACGGCCTTTATTATTGAGGGATTATTCCCACTCAATCGTGGCAGGCGGTTTGCCGCTGACATCATAAACCACGCGGTTGATGCCTTTGACTTCGTTGATGATGCGGTTGGACACGCGACCGAGCAGCGAGTATGGCAGCTCTGCCCAGTGCGCAGTCATAAAGTCGCTGGTAATCACGGCACGCAAAGCTACAACGTAATCGTAAGTGCGGCCGTCACCCATCACGCCGACGGATTTCACAGGCAGGAATACGGCAAAGGCTTGGCTGGTCAGGTCGTACCAAGATGTGCCGTTTTCATCGGTAGTATTGCGCAATTCTTGAATGAAAATATCGTCTGCTTGACGGAGCAAGTCGGCGTATTCTTTTTTCACTTCGCCCAAGATACGCACGCCCAAACCCGGGCCTGGGAACGGATGACGGTACACCATTTCGCGAGGCAGACCCAAAGCGACGCCCAATTCGCGTACTTCGTCTTTGAACAAATCACGCAAAGGCTCAAGCAGCTTGAGCTTCATGTTTTCAGGCAGGCCGCCGACGTTGTGGTGGGATTTGATGGCGTGGGCTTTTTTGGTTTTTGCGCCTGCGGATTCGATTACATCAGGGTAAATCGTACCTTGCGCCAACCATTTGGCGTTGGTGAGTTTTTTCTCCTCAGCGTCAAAGACTTCGATAAATTCCGCACCGATGATTTTGCGTTTTTTCTCCGGATCGGTCACGCCGGCAAGTTTCGCCAAAAACTGCTCTTCGGCATCAACGTGAATCACGCGTACGCCCAAGTTGCGGGCAAACATATCCATCACCATTTTGCCTTCGTTCAAACGCAACAGACCGTGGTCAACAAACACGCAGGTCAATTGGTCGCCGATGGCGCGGTGAATCAGCGCGGCGGCTACGGAAGAGTCCACGCCGCCGGACAAACCTAAAATCACTTCGTCGCTGCCGACTTGTTCGCGGATTTTGGCAACGGCTTCTTCGATGTAGTTCGGCATGGTCCAGCTTGGTTGTGCGCCGCAAATATCCAAGACAAAGCGGTTCAACAGCGCGCGGCCTTGTTTGGTGTGGGTCACTTCAGGGTGGAATTGGATACCGTAGAATTGTTTCTCAGCATTTTCCATCATGGCAATCGGGCAAGACGGGGTGTCGCCGATAACAGAGAAGCCGGTAGGCAGTTTGGAAACTTTATCGCCATGGCTCATCCATACGTCGAGCGTGTTTGGCGCATCGTCTTGAATGCCGCGTGTCAGCTCGCTGTCGATGGTTTTCACTTGCGCATAACCGAATTCACGTTGGTTGCCCGGGCTAACTTCGCCGCCCAAGTGGTGCGCCATAAATTGCATGCCGTAGCAGATGCCCAAAACCGGAATGCCCAAATCAAAAATACCGGTATCGGCTTGATAATCGGATTCGTAAACGGAATTAGGGCCGCCGGAGAGGATGATGCCTTTCGGGCTGAAGGCTTTGATTTCTTCCAAAGGCATGTCGAAAGAATGCAATTCGCAGTAAACATGGGCTTCGCGCACGCGGCGGGCGATCAGCTGGGTAACTTGCGAGCCGAAGTCGAGAATAAGGATTTTGTCTTGGGTCATGGCGGAAACTTTGCAAAATGTAAGAAAACGGTGCGGCCGGGAGGGCAAATTTCAAATTTAAACCACAATAAAAAAGGCCGTCTGAAGCGGCGAATTATACCATTGTTCAGACGGCCTTTATAGGGCAAAACCCAAATCTCTCATCTTTCTATTTTGTGTGTTTCTCAGGAATCATATCGCTGCGCGAGAGCAACAGCAGGCAACCCAACACAACCATGCCGATGGCCAGCAACGGCGAGAGGTAAATCCAGTAGCTCATGTGCAGATAAATGGCTGTACCGATATAAACCAGCATCGGGCCGGAAACAATGGACTGTTTGTTGATGCCGTCCATAATCAACACGGCAAAGCCCAAAATAATTAATGCGCCGGCAATCATTGTCGATGTCGCAGGCAAAATATCCGTAGCGCGTAAAAACCAAATCGCGCCAAAGATAATCAAAAACAAAGGCAGAAAAAGTGAGGGGCGGGACATAACAACGCTCCGTAAAGGTTTCAGACGGCCTGTATTATTGGGTGCGCCGGCCATGCAGGCAAGATATAAAAATGCAATCTTGTGTGTAATTATGCAAAGGTTGGCACAACAAAAAGGCCGTCTGAACAACGGCAAACTGAAATCGAATATTTCAATTTATCCTGTTTCAGACGGCCTTTTAAATCATCAGGCTTTGCCGGTGCTACCGAATCCGCCTTCACCGCGCTCGCTGGCGGCAAACTCGTCCACAACCTTAAACGCGGCTTGGACAACTGGCACAATCACCATTTGTGCGATACGCTCCATCGGCTCGATGGTAAACGCTTCTTTACCACGGTTCCACAAAGAAACCTTCAATTCACCTTGATAATCCGAGTCAATCAAACCGACCAAATTGCCCAAAACAATACCGTGCTTATGACCCAAGCCGGAACGCGGCAACAAAACGGCTGCATACGCAGGGTTGGCCAAATGCACCGCCAAACCGGTCGGCACGAGATACACATCGCCCGGCTGCAATACAACAGCTTCATCCAAGCAGGCACGCAAGTCCAAACCGGCGGAACCGGGCGTTGCATAAGCAGGCAGGGAATCGGCCATTTTCGGATTTAAGATTTTCAGTTCGACTTCGGTTTGCATGACAGGACTCCGTATTGTTCTATATTGGAAAGGGCTACGATTATACACAAATGCCCTTGAGGCCGTCTGAAAAAACGGAGTATGATTCAGTCAGACCTAAGGAGAAAAATCATGGATCTGCACAATATCCGCGAAGATTACAGCAAACGCGAGCTGTCGGAAGCCGAATGCCACGCCGACCCGATTGTCCAATTCGAGCAATGGCTGAACGAAGCGATTCACGCCGAAGTCAACGAGCCGACAGCGGTCAACGTTGCCGCCGTGGGCGAAGACGGCAGGCCCAATAGCCGCATGGTATTGCTGAAAGAAGTCAACCCCAAAGGCTTTGTTTTCTTTACCAATTACCATAGCCGCAAAGGCCGCTCCTATACGGCACACCCTTTTGCCGCTATGACTTTTTTCTGGCCGGAACTCGAACGCCAAGTGCGCGTTGAAGGACGCATTGAAAAACTTGATGCTGCCGCTTCGGACGAATATTTTGAGAGCCGCCCATATACCAGCCGTATCGGCGCATGGGCAAGTGCGCAAAGCGAAGTGATTTCCAGCAAAGCCGTATTGGTGGCCAAAGCCGCGGCCGTCGGTGTCAAACATCCCCTGCATGTTCCCCGCCCTCCGCATTGGGGCGGATACCTCGTTATTCCCGACCGCATCGAATTCTGGCAAGGCCGCCCGAGCCGCCTGCACGACCGCATCCAATACCGCCTGGTTGACGGCAACTGGATACGCGAACGCCTTTCGCCATAATTTTCGGATTTTCAAACAAAAATTTACTGGTTGAGTTACAATACAGCCTTTCATCGGCAGGCCGTCTGAATCTGATTTTCAGACGGCCTTTTCCCCCAATCCAACCCCTGCCGCAACTGCCGCAGAAGAACCGCTTTTTCAAGCGAGTTAGGAAAAATCATGTCCAAACAGCCTTCCAGCAAACGCCAATGGCGCGACGGCGTATCATCTACCGCCAAAAAACCTTCCAAACCGGCCAAATCCTTTGCCAATAAAAAACGTCCAGATGACGAGCGCAAAACATCAGGCAAACCTTACGGCCAAAAAGTTTCAGACGGCCCCAAAGCTCAAAATACCGCGCCTAAACAACGTACTGCCAAAGCCAAAAAACTGGTTGTCCGCAATCCCAACCAAAAAATCATGGAACACGCCCGCGATTTGAAAGAACGTCGCAGCGACCTTTCACGCTTTGAACCCGAGCGCCTGCAAAAAGTCCTGGCTGCCTCTGGCGTCGGCTCACGTCGCGAAATGGAAGAATGGATCAGCAACGGCTGGGTAACGGTCAACGGCCGCGTAGCCCAATTGGGCGAAAAAGTCACACCCGACGACCACGTTACCGTCAAAGGCAGTATCATCAAACTCAAATGGGCAGACCGCCTGCCACGCATCATCCTCTACTACAAACAAGAAGGCGAAATCGTTTCCCGCGACGACCCGCAAGGACGCGTCAGCATTTTCGACCGCCTGCCACAAGCAGCCAGCAGCCGCTGGGTAGCCATCGGCCGTTTGGACATCAATACCAGCGGCCTTTTGATCCTGACCACTTCCGGCGAACTGGTTCAACGTTTTGCCCACCCCAGCTTTGAAGTCGAACGCGAATACGCCGTGCGCGTATTGGGCGAGTTGACCACCGAACAAATGCGCGTCCTGACCGAAGAAGGCGTGATGCTCGAAGACGGTTTGGCAAAAGTCGAACGCATCTACGAACAAGGTGGCGAAGGCGCGAACAAATGGTACAACGTCGTCATCAAAGAAGGCCGCAACCGCGAAGTACGCCGCATTTTTGAAAGCCAAGGCCTGACCGTCAGCCGCCTCGTCCGCGTAGGCTTTGGCCCCATCGGTCTGCCAAACCGCCTCAAACGCGGCCAGTTCTACGAACTCAATCCGGCAGAAGTCGCCAACATCATCAAATGGGCAGATATGCTGCTGCCTGGCGAACGTCGCCGGAAGAAAAGTTAATGTAAGATAAATCGGGGCTGAGACTTTTGCAAAATCGTCTCAGCCTTATAACATCTTGCTTTAGTCATAAAAATCAAGAGAATTAAAACTCAAATCTTTTAGCACAAAACATATTATTACAAATTTATTCCATTTATTTTAAATATTTGAATAATTTATATTTTTTCTACTTTATTATTCAATATAAGAAGAGCTGCTCCAACCTTCACAAGGCTGTACTCAATAATAGCCTATCCCTTCATCTCAACTAATCGGTATATTTACTACTTCCCAATACATCCAAATTTCCAAATGCTTTGGCATAAATTTCTTATTTATAAGATAATGCTATTTCTTTAACCATTATAAAAAAGGGGAAACTATGTTTGATTTTATAAAGCGGAAATTTCGTGAAGCCATCATTGACCCGATTTCCGACAGTGTTCGAGAAAAACAGGAACAATTGGCAGAAACGGCTTCTGAATATGCGGCACCAAGCGTTTTCTACCTACTCTTCGCCATTACAGGAGCAGTAGCCGTCATTTTGGTTTTACTTAGCCTTTCACTCTATATAGGCCAGCTTTTAGGCAGCTACCTATACGGACTATTTATCTTTACCTCATTTTTTATCTTATTGTTTTTATTCGTATGGGCAATGCGTTCTCGTATTGAAACAGCCGTTAAAAAAACCGTATATGAGCTTTTAAAACCATCAACAGATGCCGATGTTACGATTCCTTTGGTGGAGGCGGAAGTTTTAGAAGAAACGGAAATCAAACGTTTGGAACAACATTAAAATTTTGAAAGGCCGTCTGAAAAACATTCAGACGGCCTTTTAATTAAACTTTTTATTTTTCCGATTTCAACACGCGTTGACGGCGGGTTTCGCTCAATACCATGCCTGCGCTGACGGAAACGTTCATGCTTTCTACCGTGCCAAACATCGGAATCGATACCAGCATATCGCAATGTTCGCGCGTCAGGCGGCGCATGCCTTCGCCTTCGTTGCCCATTACCCAAGCCACGCTGTCGGGCAAGTCGCAGTGGTAAAGGTCGGAGTCGCCGCCCATGTCCGTGCCGACAATCCAAATGCCGTATTCTTTCAATTCACGCAAAGTACGGGCAAGATTGGTTACGGTAATATACGGCACGGTTTCCGCCGCGCCACAGGCAACTTTGCTGACAGTCGCATTCAAGCCGGCGCTTTTGTCTTTGGGCGCAATCACGGCATGTACACCCATCGCATCGGCAGTACGCAGGCACGCGCCGAGGTTGTGCGGGTCGGTAATGCCGTCCAATACCAGCAAAAACGGTGGTTCGCTCAGGTTTTCCAACACATCTTCCAAGTGAACATGGTTTTTGGAGGCATCGATAAACCCGACCACACCCTGATGACGCGCCCCTTTGCTGATGGCATTCAGGCGGTCGGCATCGGCAAAATGCACGCGTACGTTTTCAGAGGCCGCTTTATCCAATACATCGCGGGTGCGTGCATCGGATTTGCCCTCTTGGATATAGAGTTCGGTAATCGATTTCGGGTTTTGCCACAAACGGGCATTGACGGCGTGAAAGCCATAGATGAGTCGTTGGTTTGCCATGTTTTTGCTTTATCAAAAAATTCAGACGGCTATTATAACAAGTAAGGCCGTCTGAAAATTTTTTATTTCATCAAATAACCGAGTATGCCCGAAGTACCGACCCCGATTAATACCGTTACCAACATTGAAAACCGGCTGGCGGCCAATACCGTCAAAGCAATGGCAATCAGCTCATGTGGTTTGTCCGATACAAAATAAGGCGCAATTACAGAAATCAACACGCAACCCGGCGCGGCTTCCATAACCACTTGCGCGCGACGGCTCAAGGTACGATTGCGCAATGCAAAAAAGCCGATTAATCGGGTTGAATAGGTAACGGCCAACATGCTTAAAAACAGCAGAAACGATTGCAGCGACAACAAATCCTTCATTTTTGCTCTCCCCACAAATACGCCGCCAACAAACCCGATAACGTTCCGGCCGGAACATACCATGCGCCATCCACGGTCAAATAGGTTGTGCACGCCACAATCAGGCTGACAAACCAAGGGCGCGAAGCCGCAAAGTTCTTCCACATCCCGCGCAGCAACACTAAAAACACCGCAGGAAATGCCATACCGAAGCCCCAAGCCGCCACATCGCCAAATATCGGACCGACTGCCGCGCCAAATGCCGCAAAACCAATCCAAGTTACATACAAAATAAAACACACGCCGGCATAAAACGGCATATTGAACGCTGGCAAACCTGCCGCCTTACGCTTTTGAATTTCAGCAAACGCCATTGCCCAGCTTTCATCACACATAAAAAACAGCGCGGGCATCGCCTTTTTCAGCGGCATATCCCTCATATACGGCGCAATCGCCGCACCCATCAGTATATGGCGCGAATTAATCATAAACGTAACTGTTGCAATCAGCATAATCGGCAAAGGATTTGCCCACAAATTGACTGCGGCAAATTCCGAACCTCCGGCAAAGTTCATACCCGTCATCAACAGCATTTCCAGCCAGCTCATGCCCTTTTGCCCGCCCTGCATACCCAAAATCAGTGCCCACGGCAACAAGCCGATCAGCATGGGGGAACATTCTTTGATACCGCGCAGAAATTCCGATTGAGGAGAAGCAGTGTGATTCATTTTGATTGAACCGGTTTATTAAAAAGAAGCGACGTATTATAAATCAGGCCGTCTGAACAAGGGTATAATACGGAAAAATTAGATTTATTTACGGAAACCAATATGACCCACACCGTCCATCTGCAGTTTGAAGAAATTGACAATACCGTGTTGCAACGCCTGTGCGGCGCGCTCGACAGCAATCTCGAAGCCTTAGGCAAAGCCCTTGATATCCAAATCAGCCGCCGCTTCGAACATTTCACCTTCATGGGTGAACTGGCACATGCAGGTCGCCGTGCCTTGCTGTCGCTTGCCGAAACCGCAGAAAAAGGCGACTTGGACGACAACGCCATCAGCCTCGCGGCCGTCGAAGCAAAAACCGCAGATGAAAAACACGAAGAAAAACACCACGACCAACAATACTATTTCCGCACCAAACGCGGCAGCATCGGCGGCCGCACCCCGCGTCAAAACGGCTATATCCGCGCCTTGCTCAACCACGATGTCGTGTTCGGCTTAGGCCCTGCCGGTACGGGTAAGACCTATCTTGCCGTTGCCGCCGCAGTCGATGCCATGGAAAAACATCAAATCGAACGCATTGTTTTGGTGCGTCCCGCAGTCGAAGCAGGCGAAAAATTAGGCTTCCTGCCGGGCGATTTGGCGCAAAAAGTCGATCCCTACCTGCGACCGCTTTATGATGCGCTTTATGATTTAATGGGTTTCGACCGCGTAACCAAATTAATGGAAAAAGGTTTGATTGAAATTGCACCGCTGGCCTATATGCGCGGCCGCACCTTAAATGGCGCGTATGTCATTTTGGACGAAGCGCAAAATACCACGCCCGAACAAATGAAAATGTTCCTGACCCGTATCGGCTTCGGTGCCAAAGCAGTCATTACCGGCGACATCAGCCAAATCGACCTGCCACGCAACATCAAATCCGGCTTGAAAGATGCACGCGAAAAACTGCGCGACGTAGAAGGCCTGTATTTCCACACCTTCACCAGCGAAGACGTCGTCCGTCATCCTTTGGTGCAGAAAATCGTCGAAGCCTATGAAGCAGCAGAAGAACAAGCTGAAAAGAAAAACGGCGAATAATCTTTTCAAACACTGAAGGCCGTCTGAAAATCAAATTTCAGACGGCCTTCCTACATCATTCGCCACATAATACTGCTATAATCCGAAAATCAAGTAAAACAACGACTTCAAAAGGAAAAATATGACCCTCAAGCCACCCGTCCGAATCGCCGTTACCGGCGCGGCAGGCCAAATCGCCTATGCCACCCTTTTCCGTATCGCCGGCGGCATCATGCTAGGACGCGACCAACCCGTTATCCTGCAGCTGCTCGACCTGCCGCAGGCACAACAGGCATTGCGCGGCGTGATTATGGAAATGCAGGATTGCGCCTTCCCGCTCCTTGCCGACATCTTCGCCACAGACGACCCCGAAGTCGCCTTCAAAGATGCCGACATTGCCCTCTTGATTGGAGCGCGCCCGCGTACCCAAGGCATGGAGCGCGCCGACTTGCTGCACGCCAATGGCGAAATTTTCAAAGTACAAGGCGCGGCGTTGAACAAAGTTGCCAATCGCAACGTTAAAGTCCTCGTCGTCGGCAATCCGGCCAATACCAACGCCTACATCGCCATGAAATCCGCACCCGACATCCCGCCGGAAAATTTTACCGCCCTGATGCGTCTTGACCATCACCGCGCCGTCAGCCAAATTGCCGAAAAAATCGACCGCCCGATTACTTCCATCGAGCAGATGTGCGTCTGGGGCAACCACAGCCCGACCATGTACGCCGACTATCGCTACGCCACCAGCAACGGCGAGTCCGTCCAAGACATGATTACCGAACCCGACTGGAACACCGAAGTCTTCATGCCGAAAATCGCCGGACGCGGTGCCGCCATTATCGCTGCGCGTGGCTCATCATCCGCGGCCTCCGCCGCCAATGCCGCCATCTACCACCTGCGCGACTGGTTGCTCGGCAGCAGCAAATGGATAACCATGGGCGTTCCATCCGACGGCTCTTACGGCATTCCCGAAGGTTTGATTTTCGGCTTCCCCGTCATTTGTGACGAAGGCAGCTACCGCATCGTCCAAGGCTTAGATTTGTCGGACGAATTCAGCCAAAAACGTATTGCCGCCACACTGGCCGAATTAGAAGAAGAACGTTCAGCCATCCAGGATCTACTCTAAAACAAAGGCCGTCTGAAAACCAACTATCAGACGGCCTAAATAATTAAATGCCCGTTCTACAATCATTTTTAAAAGCTAGAATGGCATTCTTTGTCCTTGTTTATCTTTAAGATGCCATTGACCTGACGGTGTACAACCGCCGCCACTACCGCCGACAGCATAATGATCACAATTCGGATCAAGCCGTTTCCCTTGAGAATATGAGCCATTTGTCAAACCGTTCCCATCAAAGGAACTGCATGCGCCGATAAAAGCTACACAAAACAGGACTAAAATTTTCTTAAACATTCACATCACCTTTTTTCAAACATTGCAGCCTAGATAAAGTTCCCACGCTATCGATATGAGCCACACTGTGTGAGCAAAAAGAACCAATCCTGCCTTGCTCACTGTTGTATTGCCGCCGATATAGGTACCAAAATTTCCGCTGCCTTCGCTTAAAGAAAAACTAACTCCAGAAATTTGGAATACACATATAATGAAATTAAAAACATATAAAATAGTTATTAAGCTAATTTTATATACATGTGACAAAATTTTTGAAACTTTGTTTCTTATGGTTTTACTTTTTTATAAAGCTCGTTCTAATAATATCAAAATTAACAAGTAGCTTTACTGCATTTGAAAAAGGTCGTCTGAAAACCAAATTTCAGACGGCCTTTACTGTACAGCCTTATTCCGCTACATCAATGCACAAATATTTCAATTCTAAATACTCGTCCGCACCATATTTGCTACCTTCGCGTCCCAAACCGCTGCGTTTCACGCCGCCAAACGGTGCCACTTCATTACTGATTAAGCCCGTATTGATGCCGACCATGCCGTATTCCAAGGCTTCGCCGACGCGCCACTGACGGGCGGTGTCGGAGGTAAAAAGGTAAGCTGCCAAACCGTATTCCGTATTGTTTGCAGCCTCGATGACTTCGACTTCGGTTTCAAAACGGAACACTGGACACAAAGGCCCGAAGGTTTCCTCGCGAGCTACCGCCATTTGCGCCGTAACACCACTTAAAACAGTCGGCTCAAAAAACGTTCCGCCCAATGCGCTACGTTTGCCGCCGGTCAGGCAGCTTGCGCCTTTGGAGAGCGCGTCGGCGATGTGCTGCTCGACTTTTTCCACCGCTTTTTCCTCAATCAGCGGTCCTTGGTTCACGCCTTCATCCAGGCCGTTGCCCAATTTGAGCGCGGCCACTTTTTCACTTAATTTGCGGCAAAATTCGTCGTAAATGCCAGATTGGGCGTAAACGCGGTTGGTGCAGACGCAGGTTTGACCGCTGTTGCGGAACTTGCTGGAGAGCGCACCTTCGACGGCTTTGTCCAAATCGGCATCGTCAAACACGATAAACGGCGCGTTGCCGCCCAGTTCCAAACTGAGTTTTTTAATGTCCGCCGCGCTGTCGGCAAAAATTTTCGCGCCAACTTCGGTCGAACCGGTAAAACTGATTTTGCGCACGGTCGGGTTCGTGGCAAATTCATGGCTGATTTCCGAAGAACGACCGCTAACGACGGGAAGCAAATCCTGCGGCACGCCCGCTTCGTAAGCCAGTAGCGCCAGCGCATACGCGCTCAGGGGCGTGAGCGACGCAGGTTTGACTATCATCGCGCAGCCCACCGCCAAAGCAGGCGCGGCTTTACGCGCAATCATCGCAGACGGAAAGTTCCACGGCGTAATCGCGGCGGTAACGCCGACGGGCTGTTTCAACACGACCAGTTTTTGCGATGCTTTCACACTCGTCAGCACATCGCCGTCAATCCGCCGCGCTTCTTCGGCAAACCAGCGCACAAACGAAGCCGCATAATCAATCTCGCCACGCGCCTCAGCCAGGCTTTTGCCCTGCTCCATCGTCATGATCCGCGCCAGTTTTTCTTTGTTTTCCTTAATTAAGAAATACCAACGCCACAACACATCGGCGCGTTCCAACGCGGTTTTTGCCGCCCATAATTTTTGTGCCGTCTCTGCCTTTTGAATCAAAAGCTTCAGGCCGTCTGAACCAGTCTTACGGACAAATGCCAAAGCCTCACCTGTTGCAGGGTTATCAACTTTAATGGCATTTGGAATCGGAGAAAAGGAAATATCGGGATGATTGAGCAAACGGGCAAAATCTTTCATGAGAAACGACCTTTCTAAAACCGAGGATATACGTTCATTATCATATTCATACCATCAAAGTGCAACTAAATCAAAAAATAAACCAACAGAAAAGGCCGTCTGAATATCTTACAGACAGCCTTTGCTTTATCGACATCATATCCATCTTAATTACGAATGAAATACGATTATTAATACTCTACCTCAAAAGGATAAGACACATGTATTACAACAATTTGCTATAATACAAACCTCATTTCAACCCTCATCCAAAATTCCATTTTCAGACGGCCTTTGTCTGTTTATAAGGCCGTCTGAAATATTTTCCGTCCATCCTCTTCTGTCGAGCCATGATTCCATCTGATTTCATTGATGAGCTTTTATCCAAAGTCGATATTGTCGATATTATCGACGAGCAGGTTCCGCTGAAGAAAGGCGGGGCGAACTATATGGCCTGCTGTCCGTTTCATAAGGAAAAGACGCCGTCGTTTTCAGTCAGCCCGACCAAGCAGTTTTACCATTGCTTCAGTTGCGGGGCTCATGGTTCGGCGATTGGTTTTGTGATGGAACATCAGGGACTGTCGTTTCCAGAGGCGGTGCAGTTTTTGGCTGATCGCGTCGGCATGACGGTGCCTAAAGTTCGCGGGCAGGAAGACAATCCCGAAATCCGTGCCGAACGTAAGAAAAAACAGCAGACTTTGGAAGAAACGACGGCAGCGGCAGCAGATTTTTATGCGCAACAGTTGAAATTCAATCCGGCGGCGAAGGCTTATTTGGACAAACGCGGCTTGAGTGCGGAAGTTATTGCGCATTATGGCTTGGGCTATGCACCTGACGGTTGGCAACCTTTGGCGCAAGTGTTCCAACCCTATCCGAATACTGCGTTGGTGGATACGGGCATGGTCATCGATAACGAAGGCAAACATTACGACCGCTTTCGCCATCGGATTATGTTCCCTATCCGTAATCCGCGCGGGCAGGTTATCGGCTTTGGCGGCCGCGTATTGGACGACTCTAAACCCAAATACCTCAACTCGCCGGATACGCCTTTGTTTGACAAAGGGAAAAACCTTTACGGACTATATGAAGGGCGTGCTGCCGTAAAAGAGGCTGGACGGATTTTGGTGGTCGAAGGCTACATGGACGTGGTCGCATTGGCGCAGTTTGGCGTCGGCTACGGCGTAGCGGCTTTAGGTACGTCAACCACGGCGGAACATGTCAAAATCCTGATGCGCCAGGCAGACAGTATTTATTTTTGTTTTGATGGCGACAGCGCAGGACGTAAAGCGGCTTGGCGCGCGCTGGAAAATGCGTTGCCGCAATTAAAAGACGATAAATCGCTGCATTTTCTATTCCTACCCGAAGAACACGACCCAGACAGCTACATTCGCGCCTATGGCAAGGCTCAATTTGAAGATGCCTTGTTAAACCAAAGCAAGCCCCTATCGGAATACTTTTGGGAACATCTTTCAGACGGCCTCAACCTCAATACACAAGAAGGCAAAGCAGAATTGGTCAAAACCAGTTCTCCGCTTTTAGCGCAAATTACCGCGCCGGCATTGGGCTATCTCCTGAAACAAAAACTCAGCGAGTTGGTGGGCATTGACCCTGACAACCTCGCCCAGTTACTCGGACAAGAAGCGCCCAAGCGGCACGTCAAACAAAAAAGTTACAAACTGCCGCCTATTTCTGTCAAACAGCCAACCATGCTGACACTGGTTCAAAGACAGATACGCAGCCTCTTGATAAATCCGGCTTGGGCTTCATATATAGACCTGCCCGATTATCTGGCTTTAAGCGGCGACTTCGCCTGCCTTGCCAATTTAGCCGAAACCATCAAGCATCACGATACGACTCCTGCAACTGCGCAAGTGCTTGAATATATGCGCGGTTCGCCCTATGAGGAAACCGTCAATCAAATCTTTTTATCGACCCTTCACTCTGAAGAAATGGAAGGGGATAACGAAGAAGATTGCGAAAGTTTCCAAATCGGCATGAAAAAGTTGTTAAATGAATTAAAATACAGTCAAATCGAAACTTTAAAGCAAAAAAGTATTCAAACTGGTTTGACCGAAAATGAAAAAAGGCTCTTGCTGTCACTTTTGACGGCAAAGCAAAACTAACCCCTCAGGCCGTCTGAACAATCTAAACACACGCTGCGAAACATGACACGCAGAACACCCCATCTGTAATATTTTCAGACGGCCTCAGAGTATTAAAGTGAAATCTGATTTCACAACAAAAAGCTCTGCTCCGCCTTCAGGTACGGCCACATCACCGTAAACCGTCGGCATCCTACCAACCTAGAGAGCAATCCATGTCTAAAAATCAAAACTACGAAGAATACCAAGACCAAGACGACAACCGTCCTTTGAGTATCGAAGAGCAGCGCGCGCGTCTGCGCCAACTCATTATCATGGGTAAAGAACGCGGCTACATCACTTATTCCGAAATTAACGATGCCCTGCCCGACGATATGTCCGATGCCGAGCAAATCGACAACATCGTCAGCATGATTTCCGGCTTGGGTATCCAAGTAACCGAGCAAGCTCCCGATGCTGAAGACATCCTCTTGAGCGACAACGCCGCCGCCATGACCGACGACGATGCCGTTGAAGAAGCCGAAGCAGCACTCTCCAGTGCAGATTCAGAATTCGGCCGCACAACCGACCCTGTGCGTATGTATATGCGTGAAATGGGTCAAGTCGATCTGTTGACGCGTGAAGACGAAATCATCATCGCCAAAAAAATCGAAAATGCACTGAAAAACATGGTGCAGGCAATCTCCGCCTGCCCAGGCTCAATTGCCGAAATTCTGGCTTTGATCGAACAAGTCCGCAACGACGAAATCCGTGTGGATGAAGTGGTTGAAGCCATCATCGACCCTAATGAAGTCTTGTTGAACGAATTGGGCTTGGGTCATTTGGAAAATGCCAAACCAGATGACGAAGAAGGCGAAACCGTTAGCGATGATGAAGATGGCGACGATGAAGATGAAGACGATTCAGGTAGCGACTCTGAAGCCATATCCGCTGCCCATTTGGCCGAACTGAAGCAAAAAGTTTTGGAACACTTCGCCTTTATCGAGAGCGAATACGGCAAAATGATCAAGCAGTTGGAAAAATACGGCAGCCTGCACGCCAACTACCTGAAACACCGTGATGCCATTGCCAACAAACTGTTAGAAGTCCGTTTTGCCACACGTCAAATCGAAAACCTGAGCAGCAACCTGCGCAGCCGCGTTGAAAACATCCGTAAACTCGAGCGTGAAATCCGCGACATCTGTATCGACCGCGTCCGTATGGATCGCAACTACTTCATCAAAAACTTCCTGCCAGCTATTACCGATTTGGAATGGGTAGAAGAAGAAGTAGCCAAAGGCCGTGTATGGGCAAACGCATTGGATCGTTTCCGCCACGCCATCCTCGAAAAACAAACCGAGCTGGCAAATATGGAAGCCGAAACCCGAATTTCCATCGAAGAGTTGAAAGAAATCAACAAAAACATGGTGTTGAGCGAAAAAGAAACCTCAGCAGCCAAACAGGAAATGATTCAGGCCAACTTGCGTTTGGTTATTTCCATTGCCAAAAAATACACCAACCGCGGCTTGCAGTTCCTTGATTTGATTCAAGAAGGCAATATCGGCCTGATGAAAGCGGTGGACAAATTCGAATACCGCCGCGGCTACAAGTTCTCAACTTACGCCACATGGTGGATCCGTCAAGCGATTACCCGTTCTATCGCCGACCAAGCGCGTACCATCCGTATTCCGGTTCACATGATTGAAACCATCAACAAAATGAACCGTATCTCGCGCCAATACCTGCAAGAAACCGGTGAAGAGCCTGATTCTGCTAAACTGGCCGAGCTAATGGAAATGCCGGAAGACAAAATCCGCAAAATCATGAAAATCGCCAAAGAGCCGATTTCCATGGAAACACCGATTGGCGATGACGACGATTCGCACTTGGGTGACTTCATCGAGGATGCCAACAACGTTGCACCGGCAGAAGCTGCGATGTACACCAGCCTGCACGAAGTGACCAAAGAAATCCTTGAAAGCCTGACGCCGCGTGAAGCCAAAGTTTTGCGTATGCGTTTCGGTATCGATATGAATACCGACCACACTTTGGAAGAAGTCGGCAAACAATTTGACGTAACCCGTGAACGTATCCGTCAAATCGAAGCCAAAGCCCTGCGCAAGTTGCGCCACCCGACCCGTAGCGACCGCCTTCGCAGCTTCCTCGACAGCGAAGAAAACAAATCATAAAAGCAAACCGCAGGTTGAAAGACCTGCGGTTTTTTATTGCAATACAAAAAGGCCGTCTGAAAACCAAATCTCAAAAGATTTAATCGTTTCAGACGGCCTTAAACTTATTTTGATAATTTATTCAGCCTCAGTGGTTTTCTTTTTCGGATGGCGGCGGCGACGTTTGGGTTTGCCATCAGTTGATCCACTTTGTTTCTGACGTTTGTGATCATTGGCAACAGTCATTTGCTGGCGTGTTTCCTCATCGGCATGTTGGAAAGTTGTCCACCAAGAAGCCATCTCTTTATCAACCTCACCAACCTCGCTACGCAAAATCAGGAAATCATAAGCGGCTCGGAAACGGGCTTGTGATAACAGGCGATACGGGCGTGCGCCACGCATATTGTCAAATTGCGGCTGAAATTGCCAGATTTCACGCATGGTTGCAGAAAATCGTTGCGGTACGCCCCAACCCTTCTCTACCGTATCTCGCATGGTGTTCATCGCATCCATCAATGCAGGGACAGGTTTTTGTCCATGGCTTAGATTGCGTTGCCACATAGCATTTAGTGTCGGCCACAATACCGCCGCCAATACGAAACCGACGGAAACGGACTTATCCGCACGGATACGCTCATCGGTATTTTTCAAGGCCAACATAATCATACGGTTTTCAGCCGCTTCAGCAGTTTTCAAGGCATCTAAAAGCGGATGGATGCCTTCGGGAATACCCAACTCGTTTAGCCGTTTCAAACAGGCACGGGAATAACCGGAAAACAGAATTTTCAGAATTTCGTCAAAAAGACGAGCAACAGGCTCATTTTTCAGACGGCCTCCATATTCGGCAATCGGCAAAGCCGTTTGCTCTTCCACTTCAAAGCCCAACTTGCCCGATAAACGTACAGCACGAAGAATACGGACAGGATCTTCCTGATAGCGTTCGGCAGGATCGCCTATCATCACCAATTTTTTATCAGCAACATCAGCCACACCCTGATGGAAGTCCCAAATCTCCTCTTTAATCGGGTCGTAATACAGCGCATTGCAAGTAAAATCGCGACGCATGGCATCTTCTTCAATGCTGCCGTAAGTATTGTCCTTCATAATGCGGCCTTGCGCATTTTGCTGAACCTTATCGCCGCCACGGAACGTCGTCACTTCAATGGTTTCTGGGCCGATCATCACATGAACGATTTGGAAGCGGCGGCCGATAATGCGGCTGCGGCGGAATACTTTGCGGATTTGCTCCGGCGTGGCGTCCGTTGCAATATCAAAGTCTTTGGGCTCGACCCCGAGCAACAAATCCCGAACGGCACCACCGACAATATAAGCCTGAAAACCGGCTTCATGCAGACGTTTGGCAATTTTTTCCGCGGCAAAGCTCAACATATCCGCGCGGATACGGTGTTGCTCAAGTGGGATAATTTCCTTTTCGGGCAACGATTTGACGTGTTTTTTAGGCAACACTTTATGCAGCCATTTTTTTAACATAAGCAGCTCTTTTCACAATAAAAAAGGCCGTCTGAAACTTGTCTGGCTTAAGCCTTTGCACAATATTCTGCCGCAGAAGGGACAAAACATTGAGCAAAGGCTTCAGACGGCCTAAAAAAGACGTGCCATTATACCTTATGGAAGTTCGATTAATTAGCGTATTGGCAAAAAATATCGGCTATAATGACGGTCTGACAACGATTCAGGCAGAACATCATGTACCACTACAAATCCGAAGCTACCCAATTCCTCGACAAACTCATGGAAGACAATCCCGAAATGGAAGCACAACGCCTCGAAAACCGCCATTTGCTGTGGGATGTTACCCTCAATCCGATAGAGCAGGCCGAATTTGAAGCAGCCAAAGTCAATAAAAAACCCTACACCTACTATCAAGACTAATCCCGTATCGGCATGACGACCAACACGCACAATACCGATCCGGCATTACAACATTACCTTAACAGCATCGGTCAATCCGAACATCCCGTTTTGACCGCATTGCGCGAGCGTACCCAATCACATCGTCTGGGAAAGATGGCCATCGCCCAAGAGCAGGCAGCCATGTTGGTGTGGTTGGCCAAATTATTGAATGCCAAAAAATATTTGGAAGTTGGCGTCTTTACCGGTTACAGCAGCACCGCCATGGCGCTTGCCCTCCCCGAAGACGGCAAAATCACGGCTTGCGACATCAATGTAACCTTTACCGATATTGCCCGCGAAACATGGCAGGCAGCAGGCATAGCGCATAAAATCTCGCTTCATCTGCAACCGGCTTTGCTAACTTTGGACGATTTGATTGCGCAAGGCGAATCGGAAAGCTACGACTTGGCACTTATCGATGCCGACAAACCGCCTACGCCGCAATATTTCGAACGCTGTTTGCAACTGGTACGGAGTGGCGGCGTGATTGCCATCGACAATATTTTGTTGGGAGGACGCGTCATGAATGAAGCTGCCGAAAATGATCCGCCCAGCTTGGATATCCTGCGCCATTTCAACCAAAATCTGCCGCACGATACACGCATTATTCCCATTACCCTGCCTATCGGCGACGGTTTGACATTACTACTAAAAAAATAAAACGACACAATCCGATGAAAACATTATCACATTCCCTGTTTCTTTTGCCGCTTACTCTATTGGCCGCATCATGCGCCGTTTCCCATCCTCCTCAACCTGCCGACAATCCTAACTTTGTCCTGCCGGATATTCCGCGTGAGCCTTTACATGAAAAAAGTATCCCCTATCCGCGTTTAGACGCACAAACCCAGATTGACCACTTGGGCATACAAATTGCCCGACTGGAACGTACGGTTGAAGAATTAAATCAACGCTTGCACACATTGGAACAACAACGAAACATCAAACG
The DNA here is from genome assembly GCF_001812605.1 of Neisseria sp. HMSC073G10. Classification (NCBI taxonomy): domain Bacteria; kingdom Pseudomonadati; phylum Pseudomonadota; class Betaproteobacteria; order Neisseriales; family Neisseriaceae; genus Neisseria; species Neisseria sp. HMSC073G10. The sequence goes on from NZ_KV809486.1 coordinate 81,861, forward strand.
TCTGACTACTTCGGCTTCCAACCCCAAGGCCCAGCGATTAGACGACCGCAAGCTGAAAATGAACTATTTGGCCAATGGCGGCAGCGTGCCGTCTGAAACAGACTCAGCTTCACAAAATGAACTGCGCCTTTATAATCAGGCGCAAAAATACTATCAGCGTAACAACTTCTCTGCCGCAGTAGCCATTTTGAAAGAGGCTGACGGCGGCAATGGCAGCGAAATTGCCCGCCGTAATATGTACCTGCTCCTGCAAAGCCAACAACGTCTGGGTAACTGCGAATCCGTTATCGAAATTGGCAACCGCTACGCCAACCGATTCCGCAACAGCCCGCAAGCTCCCGATGCCATGTACAGCATCGGCCAATGCCAATACAAACTGCAACAAAAAGACATCGCCCGCAGCACATGGCGCAAACTGATACAAAGCTTCCCCAATAGTGAAGCGGCAAAACGTGCTTCCATCAGTCTCAAACAAAGATAAACGTTCAGACGGCCTTGTCATCCCCAAGGCCGTCTGAATATTTTTTTACCCTTAATCCATTCAAGCAAAAGGAACTCTTCATGATCCAAGTCGGCATTATTATGGGCAGCAACAGCGATTGGCCGGTGATGCAGCAGGCAGCACAATTTCTCAAAGAATTCGGCGTTGAATACGAAGCGCGTGTCGTCTCTGCACACCGTACGCCTGATTTGATGTTTGAATACGCCGAAACCGCACGCGAACGCGGCATCAAAGCCATCATTGCCGGCGCAGGCGGCGCAGCGCATTTGCCAGGCATGGTTGCAGCCAAAACCACGGTTCCCGTCTTGGGCGTTCCCGTTCCCAGCAAATATCTGCGCGGCGAAGACTCCCTGCTTTCGATTGTGCAAATGCCCAAAGGCGTTCCTGTTGCCACATTTGCCATTGGCGAAGCAGGAGCGGCCAATGCAGCGCTGTTTGCCATTTCACTTTTGGCCAACGAAAATCCTGAATTGGCTGAAAAATTGGCTGCTTTCCGTGCCAAACAAGAACAAACCGTTCTAGCCATGGAATTGCCTGAAGCATAAGGAACAAAGGCCGTCTGAAAGTTGTAAAGAGAAACTTTGATTTTGTTTTACGATTGTTCAGACGGCCTTTTTTCTTTTATCAAATTGAATTAATGCCATGAAAATCCTAGCATTCGTCCTACTCTCCACCCTGCTTTGTTCCTGTCAAAGCCCAAGCACTCCTACTCAATTAACTGCTATTCCATCTCAGCAACAAACCCAAGATACAACCGGCAACCTGATTATCTTCTATGATGCCCAAACTGGTTCTGCGCCATTGCTAAAAGCAGTGAAAACCTCTGGTGCAACTTTGGTTTACGAATACAAAAACCTGAACGGCATTGCTATTCGTCCGGCTTCCAAGACCAATATTGAAGATGCCATTGCCTATTTCAAAAAAGTAAACGGCGTATTGTCTGTTGAACAAGACCGACTGCTTAAACTTCAATAAACAAACTATTTTTTGACCAAATAAAAAAGGCCGTCTGAAACGCATCACTACGATTTCAGACGGCCTTTACTTTTTTCAATAAATCAAATCATGCCGCTGCCTTGTGCTTTAGGCTTGGCTTGACCGAATTCCAATTTGCTCAGTGCAGACAGATAAGCCTTGGCAGTCGCCACCAACACATCGGTATCTGCGCCTTGACCGTTAACCACACGATCGCCACGCTGCAGGCGGACTGAAGTTTCGCCTTGGCTTTCTGTGCCTTGCGTTACTGCGTTGACAGAGTAAATCTGCAAGGTTGCGCCACTTTGAGCCACGCTTTCAATGGCTTTGAAGATGGCATCAACAGGGCCTGAGCCGCTAGCGGAAGCGTGTTTTTCTTCACCGCGAATACTGAACACAATATCGGCGCGCGGTTCTTCGCCGGTTTCAGTGCTGATTTTTTGGGAAATGAATTTGTAGCTTTCGGTATTCATATTACCCATTTCGTCAGACACCAAAGCGTGCAGGTCTTCATCAAAGATTTCGCGTTTCTTATCCGCCAGCTCTTTGAAGCGTGCAAATGCCGCATTCAATGCCTCTTCACTTTCCAACTCAATACCCAAATCTGCCAGCTTGGTTTTGAAAGCATTACGGCCGGAGAGTTTGCCCAAAGTCAGGCGGTTGGTTGACCAGCCGACTGATTCGGCAGTCATGATTTCATAGGTTTCAGGGTGTTTCAACACGCCGTCCTGGTGGATGCCTGATTCGTGCGCAAAGGCGTTTGCGCCGACTACTGCTTTGTTTGGCTGAATCGGATAGCCGGTGATAGTAGATACCAGTTTGGATACCGGCACGATTTGCGTGGTATCGATGCCGGTTTCCAAGCCGAACAAATCATGACGCACTTTCAACGCCATCACGATTTCTTCAAGGCTGGCATTACCCGCACGTTCGCCCAAGCCGTTGATGGTACATTCCACCTGACGCACACCTGCCTGAACAGCAGCCAGCGAGTTGGCAACCGCCATACCCAAGTCATTATGGCAGTGGGTCGACCAGACTACTTTGTCGCCGTTGGGCACGCTTTTGATGATGTTGCTGATACGCTCGTACCATACGGAAGGGATTGAGTAGCCGACAGTATCGGGAATATTGATGGTGGTTGCGCCTGCCTCGATAACCGCCGTAAAGATTTTGGCGAGGAAGTCCAAATCAGAACGCACTGCGTCTTCGGCAGAAAATTCCACATCGTCAGTATATTCTTTGGCAATTTTCACCGCTTTGACCGCCGCATCGATGACCTGCTGCGGCTTCATTTTCAGTTTGTGCTCCATGTGGATGGGGCTGGTAGCGATAAAAGTGTGAATACGTTTATTCGGAGCAGGGGAAACAGCTTCGCCTGCTTTGCGCACATCGTTTTCAACGGCACGCGCCAATGAGCAAACTGTAGATTTGGTAATGATTTTGGCAATCGCATTAACCGATTCAAAATCGCCCGGACTGGCTGCTGCAAAACCTGCCTCAATCACATCAACACCCATCTTTTCCAACTGGCGGGCAATACGGATTTTCTCCTCTTTAGTCATGGATGCACCGGGCGACTGCTCGCCGTCGCGCATGGTGGTATCGAAAATGATAACGCGGTTGGTTTGTGTCATTTCTGTTCTCTCCAGAGATTCGTTTTTTTGTAAAAAAGCATTCAAATCAAGCGGTCTGCCTTGCACTTCCGCCAAAGCGGTCAGTTTTTGCAACTGAGCCAAAGGCAGGGAACCGCGTGTACGCCATTTATAGATAGCCGCCGTCGTTGCAGCATTTTCCGGGTCGTGCTGTTTCAGGGCTTCGGCCAGCGCGTTTACGCCACCAAAATAGGCAACCAAACGGTCAATGTCTAATTGCATGATGTTCCTTGTCCAAATCTGATTAAGATTATTGTATTCTGGTTTTGCATTATACTCATTTTAGACAAAACGACAATCTGTTTTTATAAAAATATTAGCTTAAATTTTAAAACTTGAGAAATTTTTATACATTTTGTCTAATTCAGACTATTAAAAGCCCATCTCAAACCGAACCCATCCTAAATATAGTAAACTAATCCCCTATTTCCTCGATTTGAAGCGCATTATGCCCTATACCATCCCTACCAACCGCTCCAACATTGAATGGCGCAATGAAAGTACACAAAAGCCACCTAAGCAGGCAGTTTACATCCAAGAAGCAGGCGCAGCAGAAATTTTAAAAAATGCCCACGCGCAAACTGCAACCGTTTGGACTGGCGATTTTCACAATGCCAAGCAAGTCTTATCTGCAATGAAAAAACGTATCCGCAGGCCGTCTGAAAAAAAGAAAGGCGCACCTGCCGATATTCAGACGGCCTTTCACGCCCACCGTATGAAACAGGCGCAACAAAGTCGTTTGCTCAATATGCTTGCCGTTGAAATCCAACCGAATTTTCAACTGGATAATGCACGTGCACCCGACATCTACGCCGCCCTGTGCGATGTTTACGATACACCAAACGACAAACCGTTTCTCTTGCCGCTGAATCAATTACTGGGCTTTATCGGTGCGCACGAGTGGCACAAAAAAGGTATAGATATTCCGCAGCTAGACGGAAAAATCCATGTTCCTTTCGGCGTATTCTCTCCACTGCGTGGCGAATATTTGGATTTAATCGCCCAAGCACCACTCGCTCCCCATATTCAGACGGCCTTTGACATCGGCACCGGCTCAGGCGTTATTGCCGCCATTTTGGCCAAGCGAGGCGTACCCGACATCATTGCTACAGACACCAACCCAAAAGCAATAGGCTGCGCCACAGCAAACCTCGAACGCCTAGGCCTTGATAAAGCCGTAAACATTCAATCGATTGATTTATTTCCCGAAAGTTGCGCCGACCTTATCGTCTGCAATACGCCTTGGCTGCCGGCAAAACCGACCTCCGCTATTGAGACTGCCCTTTACGACCCCAATCATGCCATGCTGACTGCGTTCCTCAACGGCGTACGTCATCACTTAAATCCAAACGGCGAAGCTTGGCTGATTATTTCAGATTTGGCAGAACACTTGCATTTGCGTGATAAAGACTTTCTAAACCAATGCTTTCAGACGGCCTCACTCAATGTAGTCGATATTTTGAAAACCAAACCGCAACACAAAAAAGCAATAGATGAATCCGATCCTTTGGCGTTTGCCAGAAACAAGGAAACTACTTATCTATACTGTTTGAAAGCGATATAAAATCAAGGCCGTCTGAACATTCAGACGGCCTTTAAGCATTTCCACAAAAGAAAACGGCATATCGTAAAGATATGCCGTTGATGGGAGCAGGGACTGCTATATTTGGCAGTGGTTTGTGTTTTAGTCCTCTTGCGCCGCTGTTTGCAGGTAGTTTGGCAAACCAACTTTACCAATTAATTCCTGCTGAGTTTCAAGCCAGTCGATGTGTTCTTCGTTGATGTCTTTTTGTTTTTCCAACAAATCACGGCTGACGTAGTCTTGTTGCTCTTCTGCAAGAGCGATGGCTGCAACCAGAGCATCATGTTTTTCATACTCTTTTTTCAGATCGCAGGCAATGATTTCTTCGGTAGATTCACCGATCAACAGTTTACCCAATTCTTGCAGATTAGGCAGGCCTTCCAAGAACAAAATACGCTCGATCAAATCGTCTGCGGATTTCATTTCGCGGATGGATTGTTTGAAGAAGTGTTCGCCCAATTCTTCAAAACCCCAGTTTTTCAAAATGCGGGCATGCAGGAAGTATTGGTTAATGGTAATCAGCAACAAACCTAAGTTTTTGTTCAGCTCGCGAATAACTAAGCGATCGCCTTTCATATTCAGCTCCTTATATGTTATAGGCTAGATTACAGTTGGCTTTGGTAGTAGTTGCCTTCGCCGACCAATTCGATCAGACGCAGTTGTTGTTCCAACCAGTGAGCGTGATCTTCTTCAGTGTCTTTCAGTTGGGCAACCATCAAATCGCGGGTAACGTAGTCTTGAGCTTCTTCGCACAATTTGATGCCTTTTTTCAACGCATCGCGTACTTCGTATTCAGTATTCAAGTCTGCTTTCAGACAAGAGACTACGTCAGTACCGATGTTCAGTTCGGCACGGGTCATTTTAGGCGTACCGCCCAACATCAGGATACGACGGATGAAGTCTTCGGCGTGAGTGGTTTCTTCTTCCATCTCGTGGTTCAAACGTTCGAACAGTTTGGTGTAACCCCATTCAGAGTACAGGCGAGAGTGGATAAAATATTGGTCGCGAGCAGCCAACTCACCAGACAATAATTCGTTCATGTAATCAATAACTGCTTGGTTGCCTTGCATAATTCTTTCTCTTTCTTTTAAAAGTTGATAATCACGAAATGAAGATTCGTGTGTTGTTATGGAATGAGGTAATTGTATGCACAAGTAGCACTTTTGACAAATTTTCTATTTAAAATACAAACAATTATCAAAAAATTTAACCCGCTTAAAAGGCCGTCTGAAAAATTAATCCCCTGTTTTTAATAACAATTTTTTGACATTAGTATTAAGAATCCATTGCATTATTCAAAAACATTTACATTCATTAACCATAAATAAAAGCAAATAATCCAACAAAATCAATCAAATTTAATTATGAATTATTCTCAACTGCTTTTGCCTCATTTTTTTGAATCTTCTACTCGGTCAATACTTAGGAATCGTGCTATAATTACCAGTTATCTTTTTTTTAAGCACCTAGCTGAAACACATAAATCATCATGAAACAAATCCGCAATATTGCCATCATCGCCCACGTCGACCATGGCAAAACCACATTAGTTGACCAATTGCTGCGCCAGTCCGGTACATTCCGTTCCAACCAACAAGTCGAAGAACGCGTCATGGACAGCAACGATCTTGAAAAAGAGCGCGGCATTACCATTCTCGCTAAAAATACCGCCATCGAATACGAAGGCTACCATATCAACATCGTAGATACCCCGGGACACGCCGATTTTGGTGGCGAAGTGGAACGTGTATTGGGCATGGTTGACTGCGTCGTACTGTTGGTTGACGCACAAGAAGGCCCTATGCCGCAAACCCGTTTCGTGACCAAAAAAGCCTTGGCTTTGGGTCTGAAACCTATCGTTGTTATCAACAAAATCGACAAACCGTCTGCCCGTCCAAGCTGGGTTATCGACCAAACTTTCGAACTCTTCGACAACTTGGGCGCAACCGACGAGCAATTGGACTTCCCTATCGTCTATGCTTCCGGCCTGTCCGGCTTTGCCAAACTGGATGAAAACGACGAGAGCAGCGATATGCGTCCTCTGTTCGAGACCATTTTGAAACACACGCCTGCACCAAGCGGCAGCGCGGACGAAACGCTGCAACTGCAAATTTCCCAACTGGACTACGACAACTATACCGGCCGCCTCGGTATCGGCCGCATCCTGAACGGCCGCATCAAACCCGGCCAAGTCGTTGCCGTTATGAATCATGAAGAACAAGTCGCCCAAGGCCGCATCAACCAGCTGTTGGGCTTCCAAGGCTTGGAACGCGTACCTTTGGAAGAAGCTGAAGCCGGCGATATCGTGATTATTTCCGGTATCGAAGACATCGGTATCGGCGTAACCATTACCGACAAAGACAATCCTAAAGGCTTGCCTATGTTGAGCGTAGATGAGCCGACCCTGACCATGGACTTTATGGTTAACACTTCTCCTTTGGCCGGTACTGAAGGCAAATTCGTGACTTCCCGCCAAATCCGCGACCGCCTGCAAAAAGAATTGCTGACCAACGTTGCCCTGCGTGTTGAAGATACCGCCGACGCTGATGTATTCCGCGTTTCCGGCCGCGGCGAATTGCACCTGACCATTTTGTTGGAAAACATGCGCCGCGAAGGCTTTGAATTGGCAGTCGGTAAACCGCGCGTGGTATTCCGTGAAATTAACGGTCAAAAATGCGAGCCTTACGAAAACCTGACTGTGGACGTACCTGATGACAACCAAGGCGCCGTTATGGAAGAGCTTGGCCGTCGCCGTGGCGAATTGACCAATATGGAAAGCGACGGTAATGGCCGTACCCGTCTGGAGTACCACATTCCTGCACGCGGCCTGATCGGTTTCCAAGGCGAGTTCCTGACCTTGACCCGCGGTACCGGCTTGATGAGCCACGTTTTTGACGACTACGCACCGGTTAAACCTGATATGCCCGGCCGTCACAACGGCGTACTGGTTTCTCAAGAGCAAGGTGAAGCCGTTGCTTACGCCCTGTGGAACTTGGAAGACCGCGGCCGTATGTTCGTTTCTCCAAACGACAAAGTCTACGAAGGTATGATTATCGGTATTCACAGTCGCGACAACGACTTGGTGGTAAACCCTCTGAAAGGTAAAAAACTGACCAACGTCCGTGCCAGCGGTACAGATGAAGCCGTGCGCCTGACTACGCCAATCAAATTGACTTTGGAAGGTGCAGTTGAGTTCATCGACGATGACGAACTGGTTGAAATTACGCCACAATCCATCCGCCTGCGTAAACGCTATTTGAGCGAATTGGAACGTCGCCGTCATTTCAAAAAACTGGACTGATTCTGTTTGATTGACGCATTTTAAAATTAAGGCCGTCTGAAAAGTGTTTTAGAAATCCTAGATTTCATTTTTACACTTTCTGACGGCCTTTTATCATCTGTTCAAATAAAGTAAATCGGCATTTCTTCCGCTTGTACTGCTGCTTCATCAGCGCGATCATTCTTACGATATTGCCCCGGCGATATCCCATATTGCTTTTTAAATGCCTTGCCAAAATGCGTTTCCGATTGAAAACCGACCGATAGTGCAACCGATAAAACCGAATCTGCCGTCTGTTTCAACAATAATGCCCCCTGCTGTAAGCGGATACTGTTTACAAAGGCATGCGGGCTTGTTCCCGTCTGCTGCTTGAATACCCGCATTAACTGGGCGCGAGACAAGTTGGCAATTGCGGTCATTTTCTCGATATTCCATTCTTCTTCCGGCTTATCTACTACTGCCTGAAGTAAATTCCGCAGGCGTTTGTCCTGCCAACCATTCAGCAAACCGCTTAATTGCGCTTCCCCATTTTTTTCCAAGCTGGCTCGAAGTAGAAATACCAGCAACACCGAAGCCAATGCGTTTACAACCGCTACCGAACCGGACAAAGCCTGACCGCTCTCATACTGCAACAATGCCACCAAATACTGTAAAGACGGATGGTTGATATTCAGCAAAACCGTGTCAGGCAGCCCCGCCATAATATCTGCCTGCGCTTCATATTCAAACCGTGCGCAGAAAAGATGCAAAGCCGCATCGCCTCCTGTATGACTCTGCTTGACTTTAAATGCGCCTTTTTCACTCGTCAGCACGTTGACGCCAAGATTTTCACAACTGCTGTCGCTGCTCAAAGTATGCCCTACGCTGCGCGGGAAAAAAATGACATCCCCCGCACTCAGCAGCCTGGCCTCTTGCTCCCCATCAATTCGGATATAACCCGAACCGGCAGTTACGATATGAACCAAACCATGCGCACGCTTTGATTCATGCCGTACATACCACTCCCCCTGAAACAGACATTGAACATCCACGCTGCCTCTTACCTGCGCCAATTCGACCAGCCTATCCAAAATATCCATAGTGTTTTTTACCAATAAATGAGATGTTTTGACGATTTAAGTCTTCCAATTATTGCAATAATACACACACCAAACACAAACGGATAGGATTTTTTATCTTATCCACTCACCTTAAGAAAGGACATATCATGTTTAAAGACTGGCCTGAACATACCGCCTTGGTAAAAAAAGCATTCGGCGAACTGGGTAAAAACCATCCTAAAATGCTGCAAGCCTACGGCGCACTGGATCAAGCAGCCGCTGCCGAAGCACTGGATGCCAAAACACGCGAACTGATCGCCATTGCCGTTGCCATTACCACGCGTTGCGAAAGCTGCATCAGCGTGCATGCAGCCGCCGCAGCCAAAGCTGGGGCAACCGAAAGTGAAATCGCCGGCGCATTGGCCACTGCTATCGCCCTGAACGCTGGTGCCGCTTATACCTACGCTTTACGCGCTTTGGAAGCAGTAGAAACCCAACGCTAATCGGTTTGTAAAATCAGGCCGTCTGAAAGCCGACTCCCCTTTCAGACGGCCTGATGAAATGCTAAACTGATAAAGTCATCATATTTGTTTTCTGTCTAATAGGAGATTGAACCATGAAGAAACTGCTGACCGCCGTACTTTTTGCCGCTGCTATTGCCACTCCTTTGGCCGCTTCCGCAGCCTCTATGCCTAAGATTGAAAAAAGTGCGGCACAACCTGCAAAAGCAAAAGGCGTTTGGATTGATGTCCGCTCTGCCGAAGAATTTAAAGAAGGCCATTTGCAAGGTGCGCTCAATATTCCGCATGACCAAATCGTTGACCGCATCAAATCCGTCAGCCCGGATAAAAACGCACCGGTCAACCTCTACTGCCGCAGTGGCCGCCGTGCAGAAGCCGCGCTGACTGAGCTGAAAAAAGCGGGCTACACCAACGTAACCAACCATGGCGGTTATGAAGACTTGGTGAAAAAAGGTTTGAAATAAATCTGGTTGATTTTAAAAAGGCCGTCTGATACTTTTCAGACGGCCTTTATTGACATCACAGACAGCAACTTCCAAATCTCAAACGTTTGCTGAGACCTGTTTCGTGAATTAATTGTTTGATAACCAAAATATTGGTGTTATCGGCCAACGCGCGAATGCTATGCGCTTCCATTGGCTCAAGACGGATAACTTGCAAGCCTTCGGTTTGCAAAACTTCGTCCACCGTTTTGATTTCGGCTTTGCCGTTTAAAACCAAAAGCAAAATAATCGCATCCGCCTCATATGCCGGAATTTCATTATTCTTCTGCAGTGAAAGCTGAACAATCTCCTGATTGCCGTCTGAAGCAATCACGCCGCCCAATAAAGCTTTGGGGTCTAACTCATAATGTTTCATTATTATCCTTTCCGCCCAAACGTTGCCGATTCATGGACAATCGCTCAAGCAAACCAGTACAATACGGCCCATCTTACCGATAGACACAATATTGTCACATGAACATATTAATCTCAAACGACGATGGTTATCTTGCGCCCGGTTTGGCTATTTTGGCAAGAGTGTGCTCGGAATTTGCCAATGTTAGGGTGGTTGCGCCCGAACGCGATCGCAGCGGCGTCAGCAATTCCCTGACTTTAGACCGTCCTTTACAACTGAAACAGGCGGAAAACGGGTTTTACTATGTGAACGGCACCCCCACCGATTGCATTCATGTCGGCCAGCATGCCCTTGCCGACTTCAAACCCAACTTAGTCTTGTCCGGCATTAACAACGGCGCAAACATGGGCGACGATACGCTTTATTCCGGTACGGTTGCCGCCGCGACTGAAGCCTATTTAATGGGCATTCCCGCCATTGCTTTTTCGCTTGCCGACTCCAGCGGCCGTTATTGGGAAACCGCGGAAAAAGCCGCTTGGATACTGCTTTCCTACTTTCTCAAACGCCCTATTTCCGAACCCATCTTATGGAACATCAATATCCCTGCCGTCGCACCTGAGGATATCCAAGGCATAAAAATTACACGGCTCGGCCGTCGTCATCATGAACAAAGCATTGTTCCCATGTATAATCCACGTGGCGAACAAATTTATTGGATTGGGCCGGTCGGCGATGTTTCCGACAGCGAAGAAGGTACCGACTTTGGCGAATGCGCGTCCGGCTTCATCACGATAACCCCCCTGCAAGTCGATTTGACTGCCTACGGACAAATGGAGCAAACTGCTTCCTTTTGGTCAGAAATCCCTGCGCCTTAACAGTCCCTAACAGCCGAACACTTGAGAAACAAGCATATTTTTATTATGATATGCCTCGACGAGAACAATTACCCGAATACGAAAGTCATTAACATGTTGAAAAAAAGTGTATCTTATGCCGGATCGGCAGCTTTGGTTTTATTACTTGCAGCCTGTGCCAGCCAACAACCGGCTCCTGTAGTCGTCGGCACACAAAGCGGTGGTTCAACAACAGGCTCTACCGTTGACAATCCTTACGGCGCAGCGCCTTACAATACCAACACCAGCCCAGCGGCAGATGCTCCATACACTCCGCCGGCAAGTACACCTGCTCCAACATACAACAGCGGCAGCACCGGCACTTACACGCCTTCTTACGCGCCTGTTGATATTAATGCAGCGACACATACCGTTGTTCGTGGTGATACCGTTTACAACATCTCCAAACGCTACAACATTACCCAAGACAATCTGCGTGCATGGAATAACCTGGCCGACAACACCATCAGCATTGGTCAAACCCTGCGCGTGAAACCAGAAGGCTACGTTGCACCTGCAACTTCTGCAAGCAAACCTTCTACGCCAACAACGACAACCACTGCTCCGGCTCCAAGCACTCCTGCCAATACACCAACCGTATCTACCGGCAGCAGTCGCAACGTCAGCGGCATCACATGGCAGCGTCCGACTACCGGTAACGTTATTGCCAACTTCGGCGGCAGCAACAAAGGCGTGGATATTGCTGGTACACAAGGTCAGCCTGTCGTTGCAGCGGCAGACGGTAAAGTCGTTTACGCAGGCTCAGGCTTGCGCGGTTACGGCAACTTGGTCATCATCCAACACAACTCCTCATTCTTGAGCGCATACGGCCACAACCAACGTCTGCTGGTTAATGAAAACCAAACCGTTAAACGCGGTCAAACCATTGCGCACATGGGTAATACCGATGCATCTCGTACTCAGTTGCACTTTGAAATCCGTCAAAACGGCAAACCGGTCAATCCGGCAAGTTATGTTGCCTTCTAAGCTGATTCAAACAACCTAATTTCACTTCAATCCCTGCCTAAATGTCATTTAGGTAGGGATTGTTTGTACCGGTTCCCCATGAAATTTCATCTTCCCTTTCTTTATATCCTGCTATTGGGTGGGTGCGTCGCGTTTTTGCCTTCATTGAATGAACGCACCCAAAGCAGTTATCTTGACATCCCTTCAACTCCGCGGCTGGACAGCGCATTAGGCATTCCTTCTACATCCTCCAAGACCGATGTTTCCCATATCTATCTGCTGAACGATGCCCATGAAGCCTTTGTTGCCCGTGCTGCCCTGATTGAATCCGCCGACCATACCCTCGATTTGCAATACTATATCTGGCACAACGACATCTCCGGCAAGCTTCTGTTCAACCTGATTCATCGCGCGGCCGAACGCGGCGTCCGTGTGCGTTTGCTTCTGGACGACAACAACACCAACGGCATGGATGATCTCCTGCTGGCACTCGACAATCATCCCAATATCGAAGTGCGTCTGTTTAATCCCTTTATTTTCAGAAAATGGCGTGCACTCGGCTACGTTGCCGACTTTCCGCGACTCAACCGCCGAATGCACAACAAATCGTTTACCACCGACAACCGTGCCACCATTTTGGGCGGACGCAATATCGGCGACGAATATTTTAAGGTTAACGACGATACCATCTTTGCCGACCTCGATATCCTTGCCACAGGCCGCGTCGTAACCGAAGTTTCCCAAGACTTCGACCGCTATTGGGCAAGCCACTCCGCCTATAACGCGACCAGCATCATCAAGCGGGGAAACCTGCAAAAAGGATTGGCAGAGCTTAATTACACCGACCAAGATAAAAACCAAACGCTTATCCGCTATCGCCAAAGCATCGAGCATTCCAGTCTCTATCAAAAAATGCAGAGCAACCTTATGGAATGGCAAAGCGTCAGCACACGTTTAATCAGCGACGATCCGGCCAAAGGCTTAGACCGAGACCGACATAAACCGCCTATTTCCGAACGCCTGCAAGACGCCCTCAAGCAACCTGAAAAAAGCGTTTACCTTGTCTCGCCCTATTTTGTACCCACAAAATCAGGTGTCAAAGCCATAGAAAAACTGATACACAACGGCGTGGACGTTACCGTTTTGACCAATTCGCTCCAAGCAACCGACGTTGCCGCCGTCCATTCCGGCTACGTCAAATACCGCAAGCCTTTGCTCAAAGCCGGGGTCAAACTATACGAACTCCAACCCAATCATGCCGTTCCGACCACCAAAGACCGCGGCTTAACCGGTAGCTCCACCACCAGCTTGCATGCCAAAACATTCATCGTGGACGAGAAACGCGTTTTCATCGGCTCATTCAACCTCGACCCACGTTCCGCACGCCTCAATACCGAAATGGGCGTTGTCATCGAAAGCCCCGAAATCGCAGGCCAAATGCAGCGCACCCTCGTTACGACCACCCCAAACTACGCCTATCAGGTAACGCTTGGCAATTACAACAAACTGTATTGGTATGACCCAAGCGAAAAACGAACTTACGCACACGAACCCGAAGCCAAGTTCTGGAAACGGATTACTTCAAAAATCCTGTCCATCCTACCCATAGAAGGATTATTATAGAGGCCGTCTGAAAACAGAAATCATGCGGCCGGAGGAATTCACCATGTATCAACTCATCTGCAAAACCCTATTTGTTTGTACAGCCAGCCTATTGTTGGCCTCCTGCGGCATCACTGGCAAGCATAAATCCCACAAGCCGCAAACAACCGCCAGAAAAGTCCAACCTGTCCGCATTTCCCATATCGACCGCACCCAAGGTTCGCAGGAATTGATGCTTCACAGCCTAGGCCTGATCGGCACGCCCTACAAATGGGGCGGCAGCACCACAGCCACAGGCTTTGACTGCAGCGGCATGATCCAATTCGTCTATAAAAACGCCCTCAATGTCAACCTGCCACGCACCGCACGCGATATGGCCGCCGCCAGCCGAAAAATTCCCGACGGCAAATTAAAAGCTGGCGATCTTGTCTTTTTCAACACCGGAGGCGCACACAAATATTCCCATGTCGGCCTCTACATCGGCAACGGCGAATTTATCCACGCCCCCAGCAGCGGCAAAACCATCAAAACCGAAAAACTTTCCACCCCGTTTTACGCCAAAAACTATTTGGGTGCACATACTTTTTTTACTGAATAAATCAAGGCCGTCTGAAAGGTATCGCAATATCATCATTAAAGGCCTGTCAATCTTGCAGCAATGTTATTTTAGAGTTTAGAAATCGCTATCCAAATATTCAATTAAATATTTTTACAGGAAAATAGAATCATGGAAAAAATAAAAAATTATATAGAATTCAAGAAATTATTTAAAAATATAACGGAAAAATTTGTCAGAGATTTAGATATAACATTAATTGAAGCAGCTGAATATTCTATAATTGAATTCGAAATTTATTTATCTGAATATCCGGAAGATAGTACATTTATTTTTACAGCATGGGCAATCTATCTGTTAGAAAATAACTGTCTCAATGAAAGAGGAAAAGATAATTTTTTCATCGCGGAAATGAAAAAATGTTATCAACAAACTAATTTGGATAGAATAAAATCTATCTATTCTTCGAGTGACTATCATATTTTTGCTAAGGATGTAAACAAGATTCAACAAACATTTAAATTAAATCTTGCCAATATCATGCAGCAAGAATAGCAACTGTATTTTTAACCCCGTAATACCTTTCAATCTATTGCCGATGAGTAACGCTTGATTGCAAGATACGCCTATGCAAAAATTTACCCATAATAAAGAAACAGAAAAATAACAATTAGTTTCAACAACTTAAATCATCTTCCGCCCTGTCATTTTACAAATACGAAACCATCAAGGAAATATCATGCACACAGAATCCGTTCTAACCCTCCTCAAAACACTGCAAAACCAAATCTGCGCCGCGCTGGAGCAAGAAGATGGCGAAGCCAAATTTGTGCATGAAGTATGGACTGGGAAGCTGGGTATCGGCGAAACCCGTGTATTGAAAAACGGCGCAGTATTCGAGCAGGCCGGTGTGAATTTTTCGCATGTAAAGGGAACAAAAATGCCGGCTTCTGCTACGGCCCATCGTCCGGAATTGGCAGGCGCGGCGTTTGAAGCCATGGGCGTGTCGCTGGTCATTCATCCGAAAAATCCTTATGTTCCGACCAGCCATGCCAATGTGCGCTTTTTTATTGCCTACCCTGAAAATGCCGAGCCGGTTTGGTGGTTTGGCGGCGGCTTTGATTTGACGCCGTTTTATCCTTTTGAAGAAGATATCGTGCATTGGCACACAGTGGCGCGGGACGTATGCGCGCCATTTGGAGAATCGGTTTATCCTGAATTCAAACAATGGTGTGACGAATATTTCTATTTGAAACACCGTAACGAAACACGCGGTGTGGGCGGCCTGTTTTTTGACGATTTAAACCGTTGGGATTTCGATACCTGCTTGAACTTTATCAAGGCAGTCGGGGAAGGCTATATCGCAGCGTATCTGCCGATTGTGGCCAAACGCAAAAACACACCTTATGGAGAACGTGAACGAGATTTCCAACTCTACCGTCGCGGACGCTATGTGGAATTTAACTTGGTTTGGGACAGAGGCACGCTGTTCGGCCTGCAAAGCGGCGGCCGTACGGAAAGCATTTTGATGTCCATGCCGCCTTTAGTACGCTTCGAGTATCAATATGCGCCGGAAGAAGGTTCTCCAGAAGCCGCATTAAATCAATTTTTGGTAGCGCGAGACTGGCTGCAGGAATTCGGAAAATAATATCTGTTTGCAATCAGGCCGTCTGAAAAGCTGTTTTTAATCATAAATCCTGCTTTTTCAGACGGCCTTTGCTTCAATTGCTTTGAATTTGCATACCTTTGCCTATTGCGCTGTTTCATCTCTATAGAGTTTTTGAGACAATGCGCCCATATAAAAATCACCTCACAAACCACACTAAAAAGGAATAATCGGTGAAACGCATTTTCTTATTTATCGCAACCAATATCGCAGTTCTGGTTGTCATCCGTGTTATTTTGGCCATCTTGGGCATCAACAGTACCGACCAAGTCGGCAGCCTGTTGGCTTATTCCGCAGTCGTCGGCTTCAGCGGCTCGATTGTCTCCCTGCTGATGTCGAAAACCATCGCCAAACATTCGGTTGGCGCCGTCGTCATCGACCAGCCCCAAAGCGAAGAAGAAGCTTGGCTGTTGGCAACTGTTGAAGCGCAAGCCCGCCAATGGAATCTGAAAACGCCGGAAGTAGCGATTTACGACTCTCCAGAGCCTAACGCCTTTGCAACCGGCGCGACCAAAAACAGCTCGCTTGTCGCTGTCAGCACCGGCCTGCTCGACCACATGACCCGCGATGAAGTCGAAGCCGTTTTGGCGCATGAAATGGCACACGTCGGTAACGGCGATATGGTAACGCTGACGCTGATTCAAGGTATTGTGAATACTTTTGTCGTCTTCTTGGCGCGTATCGTTTCCAGCATGGTGGCGCGCAACAATGACGGCAGTACGTCGCAAGGTACATATTTCATGGTCAGCATGGTATTGCAAATCGTATTCGGCTTCCTCGCCAGCATCATTGTGATGTGGTTCAGCCGCCAACGCGAATACCGCGCCGATGCAGGCGCTGCAAAACTGGTGGGTGCGCCGAAAATGATTGCCGCCCTGCAACGCTTGAAAGGCAACCCCAGCGACCTGCCGCAAACCATGACTGCAATGGGCATTGCCAGCGAAGCCAAAGATTCTTGGTTCAGTACCCATCCTTCTTTGGACAACCGCATCAGCCGTTTGAAAAACCGCTAATCGAAAAACATCAAGGCCGTCTGAAACATCAATTTCAGACGGCCTTTTTTTATTTCTTCATCAAAGCCCGCTTGATGATAATCATCCAGTCTTTCTTATCCAACAGCGGGCGCTGGTTAAACACGTCATATTTGCAACCGTCCAGCTTTTGCAAAATCAACTGGCCGCCGACAATAATCATGCGCAGCTCAAAACCGATTCGCCCTTTGAGGGTTTTGCCCAACGGCGAGCCGGCCTTCAGCATTTGAAAGGCACGTTGGCACTCGTGCGCCATCAATCGTTGAAAAGCAAAGTCGGCTTTACCGGCCGCAATCTGTTCTTCGCTAACTTTGAACTTCTGCAAATCTTCCTGGGGGATGTACACGCGCCCTTTCTGCCAATCCACCGCCACGTCCTGCCAGAAATTAATCAGCTGCAAGGCAGTGCAAATGCCGTCGCTTTGCGCCATGCTCACTTCATCGGTTTGTCCGTACAAATGCAGCATAATGCGCCCCACCGGATTGGCGGACAAGCGGCAATAGGCAATCAATTCACCAAAGTTTTCATAACGGGTTTTGACCACATCCTGACCGAACGCCGCCAGCAAATCATAAAACGGCTGCAACGGTAATTGAAACGGCTCAATCGCTTCGTTATGCAAACTCTGCATCAAAGCTGTTTGCGGTTTACCGCCTTGTGCAATGCAGTCTAACTCTGCCTTTAGTTCGTCCAGTTGGTGCAGGCGTTCGGCTGCTTCGGCGTTGCCTTCGTCGGCAATATCGTCCGCCGTCCGTGCAAAAGCGTAAACAGCGTGAACCGGCTTGCGCAAACGGCGTGGCAACACAATGGAGCCGACAGGGAAGTTTTCGTAATGATTGACTGACATGGGAAATCCGAAAATTTAAAATAAAGTTTTTTTTTGCTGACAGGCCGTCTGAAATTCAGACGGCCTTACGTTTGGCCGCAAAGAAATCCTGCAATACGCTTTGGCATTCTTCTGCCAATATGCCGCCTAAAATTGCGGTATGCTTGTTCAGACGTTTGTCGGCAAACAAATCAACCACGCTGCCTGCCGCACCGGTTTTAGCTTCTGCCGCACCATAAATCACGCGCCCGACCCGTGCCTGTATCAAGGCAGATGCGCACATGGAGCAAGGCTCTAATGTGATGTACACGTCGCAATCTTCCAAACGGTAGTTTTGCAAGGCCTTACCAGCGGCGGCAAGCGCGTTGATTTCGGCATGATGGCTGACATTGTGGTCGCCAATGCAGGTATTGTGTGCCGCTGCGATTACCTCGCTTTGATATACGATGACCGCGCCAACAGGTACTTCGCCCAATGCCGCCGATTGTCTGGCCTGTTCTATCGCCAGCCACATAAAGGCTTCCATATCGTTTTGAGAAGGAAAAACAGCAACAGGCGGATGGTTTTTCAAGGCCTCGCCCAGCTCCGTCTTTCTCTCCTCGGAAATATGCCGGACATCCACACCCGAAACCAACGTGTCCAGTTGCCACAAGGTGCTTTTGGTTACGGTCAAACCCGACGCTTTCAGCAATAGAAATGCGCGGACTGCGCCGATTTCCTGTAAATCTTCCAGTGTACGAATACCCAATTTTTTTAATGCGGCCAACGTCTTAGGCGCAAGTGGTGGCGTGGTCAGCATGGATTATTCCTGAAAATGCTGACGCGCCAAGGCTAAGGCCGTCTGAACATAATCGCTGTCTGCGTAAGGATCTAACGTGTGCGCCAAAGGAATTTTCCGCAACCAGGTCAACTGGCGTTTGGCAAGCTGGCGCGTGGCGACAATGCCTTTTTCGACAAAGGTATCATAATCGGTTTCGCCTTCGAGATAATCCCAAGCCTGACGGTAGCCCACGCAGCGCATAGACGGCATATCGGCATGCAGCTGCGGATAATCGCGGCGTAAGGCGTGCATTTCATCGAGGAAACCGTGTTCCAACATACTTAAAAAGCGTTTTTCGATTTGACGGTGTAACAAATGGCGCTCTTCGGGGATAAGGGCAACCGTACATAAATCCAATAAAGGCGCAGCCTGCTTCTGCTCTGTGAAATGTTCGCTCAAAGGCTTGCCGGTCAAAAGATAGACTTCCAAAGCGCGCTCAATACGCTGGCTGTCATTGGCTTTCAGACGGCCTGCCGTAATCGGGTCAACTTCCTGCAAACGGCAATACAGGCCTGCCAGACCGTGTTCGTTTTTTTCTGCCTGAAGCTGTGCGCGCACCTCCGTATCTGCGCCGGGCAAATCGTTCAAACCTTCCGTCAGCGCGTGGAAATACATCATTGTGCCACCGACAATCAGCGGATAGCGTCCGCGCGTATGTATTTCGTTCACCAAGCGCACGCAGTCGCCGACAAAATCCGCCGCGCTGTAACTTTCCAGCGGCGAGATAATATCAATCAAATGATGCGGTACGGCGGCAAGCTCTTCGGCAGTCGGCTTGGCCGTACCGATGTCCATGCCGCGATACACCAGTGCGGAATCCAAACTGATGATTTCCACCGGCAACGATCGGGCAATATTTAAGGCCAGTGCGGTTTTACCGCCGGCGGTCGGGCCGAGTATGGCGAAGGCTTTGGGCGCGTTCATAAGAAAACGGAAAAATTAAAAATGCGATTATAGCAAACCCGGGCAGACCATATTTCAGGCCGTCTGAAACATTTGCTCTACATTATCAAAAGCGTTACACTTGCTGCGCCGTTTCAGACGGCCTTTTATATTGATTTCAAACCTGCTGCTGCCGTCATTGCGCCGGCAGTCAAGCCGTCAGCGACACTGCGTCGCTGTAAACACGAAAGAACACACTATGACCGTATCTCCCGTAGCCTTGCGCCGCCAAACCGAGCGCAAGCCGCATCCGACTGCGCGTTATTGGAAAAAATGCGATGTCGAGGCTTTGTTTGGACTGCCTTTCCTCGACCTCGTTTTCCAAGCCGCCGAAATCCACCGCCAAAACTTCAACCCGCGCGAAATCCAACTCTCCACCCTGCTCTCCATCAAAACCGGCGGCTGCCCCGAAGACTGCGCCTACTGCCCGCAATCGGCACACCACAACACCAATCTGGGCAAAGAGCAGATGATGGATGTGGACGAAATCGTCGAAAAAGCCAAAATCGCCCAATCGCGCGGCGCCAGCCGTTTCTGCATGGGCGCGGCATGGCGCGGACCCAAACCCAAAGACGTAGCCGTCGTTTCCGAAATCATCAGCGCAGTGAAAGGCTTGGGCATGGAAGTGTGCGGCACCTTCGGCATGCTCGAAGACGGCATGGCGGAAGACTTCAAAAAAGCCGGTTTGGACTACTACAACCACAACCTCGACACCGACCCCGAACGCTACAACGACATCATCCACACCCGCAAACACGAAGACCGCATGGATACTTTGGGCAAAGTCCGCAATGCCGGTTTGAAAGTCTGCTGCGGCGGCATCGTCGGCATGAACGAAACCCGCGCCGAACGCGCAGGCCTGATTGCCAGCCTTGCCAACCTCGACCCTCAGCCCGAAAGCGTGCCGATTAACCAGTTGGTTAAAGTAGAAGGCACGCCGCTGGCCGATGCCGAAGATTTGGACTGGACGGAATTTGTCCGCACCATTGCCGTCGCGCGCATTACCATGCCGCACAGTTACGTTCGCCTCTCCGCTGGCCGCAGCAATATGCCGGAATCCATGCAGGCCATGTGTTTCATGGCTGGTGCAAACTCGATTTTCTACGGCGACAAACTGCTGACTACGGGCAATCCGGACGAAGACGGCGACCGCCTGCTGATGGAAAAATTGAATTTGTATCCGCTGCGCTTTGAATTGGAAGAAGAATACAAAGCCGCGCAGGAAACGCCTAAAATCAAAGTCGACTATTAACCGCCATCATAATGCCGTCTGAAAGGACAGGCTTTCAGACGGCATACGGCACTCCGGCACGCGGCGCAACATCAGGCGCGGCGCGTGCCGCCCCGTCCGAAGCCTGATAAACAAACCGATAAGGAAATACGATGAAACACATACTCCCCCTGATTGCCGCATCCGCACTCTGCATTTCAACCGCTTCGGCACATCCTACCGGCGAACCGTCCACCCAAAACGAAACCGCTATGACCACGCATACCCTCACCTCAAAATACAGCTTTGACGAAACCGTCAGCCGCCTTGAAACCGCCATAAAAAGCAAAGGAATGGACATTTTTGCCGTCATTGACCATCAGGAAGCCGCCCGCCGAAACGGCTTAACGATGCAGCCGGCAAAAGTCATCGTCTTCGGCACGCCCAAAGCCGGCACGCCGCTGATGGTCAAAGACCCCGCCTTCGCCCTGCAACTGCCCCTGCGCGTCCTCGTTACCGAAACGGACGGCAAAGTACGCGCCGCCTATACCGATACGCGCGCCCTCATCGCCGGCAGCCGCATCGGTTTTGACGAAGTGGCAAACACTTTGGCAAACGCCGAAAAACTGATACAAAAAACCGTAGGCGAATAAGCCCGTCGCCGACATAAAAGGCCGTCTAAAACTTTTTCAGACGGCCTTTTATCGTTATTCAGCATCAAAACCTTCAATCTTCCGTATCCACTCTTCCTTTTCCTCCTCGCTCAAAAACGAAGCGCGGAACGAATTGGTGCACAAGGTTTTGATTTCTTCCGCACTCAAATCTAAAGCCTCGGCAAGCGCTTCAAAATTGCGGTTCATATAGCCGCCGAAATATGCCGGATCATCGGAATTGACGGTTACCAAGACGCCACGTTGCAACATACGGCGCAAATTGTGTTTCGCCATTTCAGGGAACACTTTTAATTTCAAATTGCTCAATGGGCAAACGGTCAAGGGCATTTGTTCTTTAATCAAACGCGCCATCAACGCCTCATCTTCTTCCGCCCGTACGCCATGATCGATACGGCGGACATGCAGCAAGTCCAAAGCCTCATAAACATATTCGGGCGGGCCTTCTTCTCCAGCATGTGCCACCGTCAACAAACCCTCCGCCTGCGCCTGCGCAAACACGCGCTCAAACTTAGACGGCGGATGCCCCAATTCGCTCGAATCCAAGCCTACGCCGATGATGTGTTCTTTATATGGCAAAGCCTGATTTAAGGTTTCAAATGCGCTTTCTTCCGACAAATGACGCAGGAAACACATAATCAAACGCGTGCTTATGCCCCATTGCTGCCCGGCTTCACGGCAGGCACGGACAATGCCGTTAATCACGGTTTCAAACGCCACGCCCCGCACAGTATGGGTTTGCGGATCGAAAAATATTTCCGTATGCACGACATTGTCTTCATGGCAACGCTCAAGATACGCGCGGGTCAAATCGTAAAAATCCGCCTCGTGCAACAATACGCCGGCACCGGCATAATAAATATCCAAAAACGACTGCAAATTGTGAAAATCATAAGCCTGCCGTACCGCATCGACATTTTCATAAGGAATCGCTATGTGGTTGCGCTTGGCGATTTCAAACATCAACTCCGGCTCGAACGTCCCTTCGATGTGGACGTGCAACTCTGCTTTGGGCAGGGCTTGGATAATTTGTTTGATATTCATATTTTCTCTAATTTTCGGTTTATATTTAATATTGAAGGCCGTCTGAAACTTTCAGACGGCCTTTGACCATTTATCTGTTAAAAACCATTTTCCATCATGATTTCGCCGGGGATGCGGTTGCGGTGCATGGCGTAGCCCAAATCCATCAGTGCTTGGAAAGTATCTTTGACCATTGCCGGATTGCCGCAGACCATAAAGCGCGTGTCCGCTTTGGTGAACTTGAATCCCGCGTATGCTTCGAGGCTGCCGTCTTTCAGCAACTCGGGAATGCGTTTGCCGCTCAATGCGCCTTCCGTTTCCTCACGCGTGGTGACTGGCACAAAAGTGAATTTATGGAAATATTCTTCAATCAGCGGATGCCCTTTCAAATCGGCAAGGCGTTGGTTGAAAATCAACTCGTCGGCGTAAGAGACGGAATGCGCCAAAACCAAACGGTCGAAACGCTGCCAGATTTCAGGCTGCTCGATAATAGAGAGGAAAGGCGCAATGCCGGAACCCGTGCAGAGCATAACCAAATCTTTGCCGTCGGGGAAACGCTCGGGCAAGAGGAAACCGGTAGCCGTTTTATCCAGCAAAATAGTATCACCCTCTTTCATCGCAGTAAAACGCGCCGACATCGGGCCGCCTTCGATTAATACCGCGAAATACTCAAGCGTATCGGCGTATTCGGCAGACACGACGGAATACGCGCGCCAAATAAAGCCCTCGCCGTCACGGAAACCAAGGCGCGAAAACTGCCCTGCCGAAAAACGGTAGGACTCGGGGCGGCTGATGGCAAAAGTCATCAGCTTAGGCGTATGGTGTTTGATCCACAAGACTTTTTCTTCAGTAAACTTGGCTTCTGGAGAAGCTGCCATAATAGGTTTCCTTGATATTCGGTATCAGTTTCAAATAGGGCTTATTATAAAGATTCAAAAGGCCGTCTGAAATATTTATTTTCAGACGGCCTTTAGATTATTCACGGCGCAAACGGATACTGATGCCTTTTTGTTCCAAAATCAAATCGTTACCGTCAAAACGATAGTTCCACACGCTTTGTTTGCGCAAAAACGCATCTTCCAGCTTCATGTCTTCACACAGCATCATGCTTACCGCAATATGGCCAAAATCAATTTTGCCCACTCCGATTACATTCGCTTGAAACATCATATCGTTGCAACCCATATTGCCATGAGCCTTAGGCATTTTGCTGAAATCCAAATAGGCGTTTTTATCCGCCAATTCTTTTTCAGTGAATTTATTGAAAGCGACCACACGCCATTTGGCGGCTAAAGTAGGTTGCGCAGCTTGTTGAGTTTGTACCTGCGCTTTAGAGGCTTGTTCAGGCTGAGATGCTGAAGGAGATGTACAAGCTGCCAAAACTACCATACTCATTAATGCGCCGAATAATGTTTTCATATCTATTCCTTATGTATTGCTAAAGGCAGTCTGAAAAACCATTCATCTTCAGACGACCTTTAAGCCTTATTTACAAAGTTGTATCCAATGCTTTGGAAATATCGTTCCAAATATCGTCCACATCTTCGATTCCAACCGAGAAACGCAGCAGGCCGACTTTGATGCCCATTTCCATTTTCACATCATGCGGCACGCCGCTGTGGGATTGGGAATAGCAATGGTTAACCAGACTTTCCACGCCGCCGAGGCTGGAAGCCATTTTGACCAGTTTCATGTTTTTAATCACGCTATTGGCTGCTTCACGCGTGTCGTTTTTGAGATAAACCGTAACCACGCCGCCGATGCCTTTGGGCATTTGTGCTTGGGCTAGTTCGTAATGTTCGTGAGACGGCAGGCCGGGATAGAACACTTTTTCAATGGCAGGATGGGCTTCCAAACGGCGCGCGATTTCGAGTGCGTTTTGGCAATGTGCGTTCATGCGCAAGGCCAGCGTTTTGATGCCGCGCAACACCAGCCAGCAGTCCATCGGACCTGCAATCGCGCCAGTATGCACCATCATGTCGTGCAAAGGCTGAGCCAGCTCTTTGGTTTTGGCAACGACTACGCCCATCAATACGTCGGAATGGCCGCACAAATATTTGGTAGCGGAATGGAACACAAAATCACAACCTATATCCAACGGCTGTTGCAGATACGGCGTGGCAAAGGTGTTGTCGATACCGACCAGCGCACCGGCTGCTTTGGCTTTTGCGGCAAGCGCTTTGATGTCCACCAAGCGCAAAAGTGGATTGGACGGCGTTTCCAGCCAAACCAGTTTGACATTGTGTGCGTTGAGCAACTCATCCAAATTATCCGGATTGCCCAAATCGGCAAAAACAACGTTCACACCCCATTTTTGATAAATATCGACCAATAAATCATAAGCGCCGCCGTAAATATCGGCGACGGCGACAATGGTATCGCCCGAGCGCAGGAAAGTGCGCCACACGGCATCAATCCCCGCCATGCCGCTGGAAAACGCAAAACCAGCCGCACCATGCTCCAAATCGGCAACGGTATCTTCCAAAACCTGACGGGTCGGGTTGCTCAGGCGCGAGTAGCGGTAAGGCACATTTTCGCCAATCTCGTGCAACGCAAACATACTGTTTTGATAAATCGGCGGCATCAGCGCACGGTTGTGTTCGTCGCAATCGTAGCTGGAATGGATGGCTTTCGTGGCGAATTTCATTTAGTCTCTGCCTATGTAGATGTGAATAATCAAAGATTTTATCACTATCTGAAAAATAGAAACAATCAATGCAGGCAGATAAAGCAAGTGATATAATCTCGCATTTGCAAATCGGCCGACACGAGCCGACTCCCTCCACACGCATCTCAACAATCCTATCATGAAGGACATACCACGCATGAACGCCATTGCAGACGTGCAATCCAGCCGCGATTTACGCAACCTGCCGATTAATCAGGTCGGCATCAAAGACCTGCGCTTTCCGATTTCCCTCAAAAGCAAAGAAGGCGAACAATCCACCGTCGCCCGCCTGACCATGACGGTTTTTCTGCCTGCCGACCAAAAAGGCACGCATATGTCGCGCTTTGTCGCCCTGATGGAAAAACAAACCGATGCTTTGGATTTTGATACGCTGCACAAACTGACCGCCGATATGGTTGCCCTGTTGGATTCCCATTCCGGCAAAATCAGCGTTTCCTTCCCGTTTTTCCGCAAGAAAAGTGCGCCTGTCTCCGGCATCCAATCGCTGCTTGACTATGATGTCACCCTGACCGGCGAAATCAAAAACGGTACATACAGCCACAGCCTGAAAGTGATGGTTCCGGTTACTTCATTGTGTCCGTGTTCCAAAGAAATTTCCCAATACGGCGCACACAACCAACGTTCGCATGTGACGGTCAGCCTGATTGCAAACGCAGATGTAGGCATTGAAGAAATTATCGATTACGTCGAAGCGCAAGCAAGCTGCCAGCTCTACGGCTTGCTCAAACGCCCTGACGAGAAGTATGTAACGGAAAAAGCGTACGAAAATCCGAAGTTTGTCGAAGACATGGTTCGCGATGTAGCCACTGCGCTGATTGCCGACAAACGCATCGAGTCGTTTGTTGTCGAAAGCGAAAACTTCGAATCGATACACAACCATTCCGCTTACGCTTATATCGCTTATCCTTAAAAGCCGAGCCGAATAGAAATAAAGGCCGTCTGAAAGTTTCAGACGGCCTTTGGCATAGATTGAACGATAACATGAGACTATCGGTCATATATGGGCAACTCTATTTCGATATAATTCAAAAGCATTAGATTTCTCTCGCAATATTTAACATAAATTAAGCCGTTTATTTTTTCCATCATTTATAATGACGGTTCCTCAACGGCATCTCCGTAGATACTATGAAAAAATTCCTTTATTTCCTCATTGCATTTTTAGGCTTGAGCAGCTTCGCATTCGCAGTAGACGCCAATGATTTGCTGCCTCCAGAGCAAGCCTTTGTACCTCAAGTCAATGTAACCGATCAAGGCATCAGCGTTCAGTTCAAGATCGCTGACGGCTACTATATGTACCAGTCCAAAATCGTTGCTGCGACCAATCCTGACAAAGTCTTGGCCGAACCCAAATTCAGCAAAGGCGAAGAAAAAGAAGACGAATTCTTCGGCAAACAAACGGTTTACCACCATACTGCACAGGTTAACCTGCCTTACAAACAAGCCGTACCGCAATACAAACTGACACTGACTTATCAAGGCTGTGCCGAAGTGGGTGTGTGTTATCCGCCTGTGGACACCGAGTTTGACGTAAAAGGCAACGGGGTTTACCAGCCGCAAAGCGACGAGCCGGTTTCTGCCAAAGACCGCTTTTTGCAACCGTCCGCCTCTTCAGACGGCCAAATGCCCACGCAACCCAGTACAAACAATCCCGACAGCAGCCGCTTCAAGCTCTCTTGGGATACTTTAAACGCCAACCTGTTGGCGTTTTTTGTCGCAGGTTTGGGCTTAAGCTTTACAGCCTGTATGTATCCACTCCTGCCGATTGTTTCCAGCATTGTCGTGGGCGATAAAAAAGCCGGCAAAGGCCGCGCGTTCATCTTGTCTATGGTGTATGTACAAGGTTTGGCATTGACCTATACCTTGGTCGGTGTGATTGCCGGTTTGACAGGCGCGCTGTTGACCGTATGGCTACAACAGCCGTGGGTCGTACTTGCTGCCGCCGCGTTGATGGTGGTACTGGCGCTGTCCATGTTCGGTCTCTTCAACATCCAACTGCCCAACTCCGTCCAATCCTATTTCCAAAACCAAAGCAACAAACTCTCCGGCGGCAAAATCATTTCCGTCTTCATCATGGGTATTTTGTCCGCGCTGATTGTCGGCCCTTGCGTTGCGCCTCCGCTGGCATTTGCTTTGGGCTATATCGGCCAGACCGGCGATGCCGTATTGGGTGGCCTTGCACTTTATGCATTAGCGCTCGGCACCGGCGTGCCGCTCATCATCATCGGCACATTCGGCGGCCATATCCTGCCTAAAGCAGGCGACTGGATGAACGGCATCAAATACGCATTCGGCTTCATCTTACTGGCCGTTGCCGTATACCTTGCCACACCGCATCTGCCTTATTTCGCAGTAGTCGGCCTCTACACCTTGCTGATGATTGTTCCCGCCCTTATGCTTTTGGCGAAATCCGGCAAACAAAAAGGCCGTCTGAAAACAGTTGCCGCCGTATTGGGCTTTTTACTGCTGATTGGCGGCTCATGGTTTGGCTGGCAAAGCTTTAATAAACAAACCACCGCCCTGCACCACTTCTTAACGCTGGTCCCGCCATCCGAAGCCGGACAAGAAACCGACCACGGCAAAATGTTTACCGATGTCGGCGAACTCAAAGCCGCTATGGATGCCGCCTTGAAAGCCGACCCAAGCAAGCCCGTGCTGATTGATTTCTACGCCGACTGGTGCGTATCCTGCAAAGAAATGGCCGCCTACACGCTCAACCAACCGCAGGTACACGAAGCGGTCGATATGCAGCGCTTCTTCCAAATCGACGTAACTGCCAACACTCCCGACCATCAGGCCTTACTGAAAGAATACGGCCTCTTCGGTCCTCCGGGCGTGTTTGTTGTCCGCGCCGACGGCAGTCATAGCGAACCCTTATTAGGCTTTGTCAAACCTGATGCCTTCATCGAATGGTATCGCAAAAACGAGAAATAGCCGCCTATAAAAAGGCCGTCTGAAAACAGATTTTCAGACGGCCTTTTCTTATGTTTAAAAATTAAAATT
Source organism: Neisseria sp. HMSC073G10 (assembly GCF_001812605.1). Lineage (NCBI taxonomy): Bacteria > Pseudomonadati > Pseudomonadota > Betaproteobacteria > Neisseriales > Neisseriaceae > Neisseria > Neisseria sp. HMSC073G10. The sequence continues at coordinate 110,151 of NZ_KV809486.1, forward strand.
CATCTTGAGCCCAATGTGTAGAACGCAAAATGCTGGAATCCACATCTTGAATATTGCGATGACCGGTAAACGCCATGGAAATATCCATTTCTTTATACAGGATTTCCAGCGCACGGGTTACGCCTTCTTCACCATACGCACCCAAACCATACAGAAACGCCCGGCCAATCATCGTACCTTTCGCACCCAAAGCCCAAGCCTTCAAAATATCCTGACCGCTGCGGATGCCGCTGTCCATCCAAACCTCGATATCGCTGCCGACTGCGCTGACCACATCAGGCAAAGCTTTAATGGCAGACACGGTATCGTCAAGCTGACGACCGCCATGATTGGAAACGACCAATGCGTCCGCGCCGCTTTTCGCTGCCTTTTCCGCATCTTCAGGTTCCATAATGCCTTTGATAATCAGCTTACCGCCCCACAAATCTTTAATGCGCGCCACATCGTCCCAGCTCAGGCGCGGGTCGAATTGTTCGGAAGTCCATGAAGACAGCGAAGACAAATCGCCCACGTTTTTCGCATGACCGACAATATTGCGGAAAGTGCGGCGTTCCGTGTTCAGCATTTTCATACACCATTCCGGTTTGGTCGCCAGATTGATTAAATTGGCGATGGTCGGTTTCGGTGGCGCAGACAGGCCGTTTTTGATGTCTTTGTGACGCTGACCCAAAACCTGCAAATCGGCTGTCAATACCAAAGCCGAACATTTGGCATCCTTCGCACGCTTAATCAGGTTCTCCATAAACTCGCGGTCGCGCATCACATAAAGCTGAAACCAAAACGGCGAACTGGTGTTTTCAGCCACATCTTCAATCGAACAAATAGACATGGTCGACAGCGTAAACGGAATACCGAATTTTTCCGCCGCCCGCGCCGCCAAGATTTCACCGTCGGCGTGCGCCATGCCCGTGAAACCTGTCGGCGCAATCGCTACCGGCATTTTCACATCCTGCCCGATCATTTTGGTCTCAAGGCTGCGTCCTTCCATATTAACCAATACTTTTTGACGGAAACGGATGTCTTTAAAATCCGACGTATTTTCACGATAAGTGGTTTCCGTCCAAGAGCCTGAGTCAATATAGTCATAAAACATACGCGGCATTTTACGTTTGGCAACAAGGCGCAAGTCTTCGATACAGGTTATTTTGCTTAAATCACATTTCATTGTCGATTGCCTCTGTTCAAGTAAAGACGGATGGTTCAGGCCGTCTGAATATTTCAAACAACCCTTTGCTCTGCTCCATCAAAACAACTAAATTTTAAGAATAATTTTGATAATCTATATTAGTATCAATATTAAATCAAAACATTTTAACCCTGATATCTGTAGGGTTGATAGCCTTTTTTCAGACGGCCTTAAATCCAAATTACAGAAAAATAAAGAAAATATTTTCCAATTTAAAAATCAGCCAATGCCACCATTTAAACAAACAATCAAACCGAGCTGCCACATACTTGACTGAAACACTCAGATATTAGACAATTCCCCCACTAATAAAAACGCCCCACACAGGCAACCACACCATGAGACTGACTACCAAAGGGCGATTTGCAGTAACCGCCATGATAGATTTGGCGATGAACGCGCAAACAGGCGCTGTCAAACTCAGTGCCATCAGCGAACGACAAAGCATATCGCTTTCCTACCTCGAACAATTATTCAGCAAGCTGCGCCGTGCCGGATTGGTTGAAAGCCTACGCGGCCCAGGCGGAGGCTACATCCTTGCCGCTCCCGCCGAGCAAATCAATATTGCACAAATCATCTCCGCAGCCGAAGACCGACTGGATGCCACACAATGCGGCAGCAAAGCAAACTGCCACCACGGCGCCCCCTGTCTGACCCACGACCTTTGGGAAAACTTAAACAAAACCATCAATGACTACCTCAGCGGCGTTACGCTGCAAAGCATCATTGAACAAAAAAACTGCAGCGACAGCAGTCATGTCGTTACCTTTACACACATTCATTAAACCGACTTGCGGCAAAGACCGCAGGCAGATGACCAAACGAAAGAGCAAACCATGACCGTCAAAACCCCCGTATACCTCGACTACGCCGCAACCACTCCCGTTGACCGCCGCGTTGCCGAAAAAATGATTCCCTACCTGTCCGATATTTTCGGCAACCCAGCTTCTAATAGCCACAGCTTCGGTTGGGAAGCAGAAGAAGCCGTAGAAAAAGCACGCGCAGACATTGCAGCCCTGATTAACGCCGACTCCAAAGAAATCGTTTTTACCAGCGGTGCGACCGAGTCCAACAACCTCGCCATTAAAGGCGCGGCGCACTTCTACAAATCCAAAGGCAACCACCTCATCACCGTGAAAACCGAGCACAAAGCCGTGCTCGACACCATGCGTGAACTCGAACGCCAAGGTTATGAAGTAACTTACCTGGACGTACAAGAAAACGGTTTGGTTGACTTAGACGTACTGAAAGCCGCCATCCGCGAAGACACCATCCTCGTTTCCGTCATGTGGGTAAACAACGAAATCGGCGTGGTTCAAAATATTCCTGCCATCGGCGAAATCTGTCGCGAACGCAAAATCATTTTCCACGTTGACGCAGCACAAGCATGCGGCAAAGTGCCTGTTGACGTTGAAGACGCCAAAGTTGATTTGTTGTCTATGTCCGGCCACAAAGTATACGGCCCTAAAGGCATCGGTGCCCTGTATGTACGCCGTAAACCACGCGTCCGCCTCGAAGCCCAAATGCACGGCGGCGGCCACGAACGCGGTTTCCGTTCCGGCACATTGCCGACCCACCAAATCGTCGGCATGGGTGAAGCCTTCCGCATTGCCAAAGAAGAATTGGCACAAGACACTGCGCACTACCTGAAACTGCGCGATATCTTCCTCAAAGGTATCGAAGGCATCGAAGAAGTCTACATCAACGGCGACCTCGAACACCGCGCTCCAAACAACCTGAACGTCAGCTTCAACTTCGTCGAAGGCGAAAGCCTGATTATGGCAGTCAAAGAACTCGCCGTATCCAGCGGCTCCGCCTGTACTTCCGCAAGCCTTGAGCCAAGCTACGTTTTACGCGCACTCGGCCGCAACGACGAGTTGGCACATTCCTCCCTGCGCATCACCTTCGGCCGCATGACCACCGAAGAAGAAGTCCAATTCGCAGCAGAACTGATCAAATCCAAAATCGGCAAACTGCGCGAACTGTCTCCGCTGTGGGAAATGTTCAAAGACGGGATTGATTTGAACTCGATTGAATGGGCAGCGCATTAAGATTGATGTCAAACAAAGGCTGTCTGAGAAAGTGAGTCTGATTTTTGAATACAGTAAAACACTTTTTATAGACAGTCTTGTATGCTATTTTCATAGAAAGAATACCATGAAAGTTAAAATTATTAATTTGCCAAATGGTTATAAACGTATTATTTATGGAAAATATTTTGAACAATTTGACTTAGATTATGAACAAGATTTAGACGTATTAAAAAAAGATATTGAATTTGCTTTATCTGTTATTGAATACAATCGATCTATATTCAATAAATTCTCTTCCTTATTTAAGAGTAAAAACATTTTTGTTTATCAAGGAGGACATCATCTTGATATTATTGATCGTGATAAAGGAAGTTTGGAATGGTTAACTATTGAAGATCATTGGACAAAAGATGTTGATGATATCACTGGTTCATGGAAAATGGAGAATTTAGAAATTAGTCGACAAACTCAATATGCAATGCAACTTCTAAAGATTGGTAAAACAAATATTGAGAAAGAAATAAGAAAAATTAAACAAAGGTTCTAAAAAAATGAGTAAATACGGTGGTGAAGACATAATCTATATGAATGATGGTGTATTTAGAAATAAATTAGCTATTCAAGATCCACTTAAATTAGAAAAGGTCGAAAGAGACATTTCTGCTATTTCCGCCCAAAATCTGCTTTTGCAACCCATTACAGGCAATTTCGATTTGGCGCATTTACAGACCATTCATCGCGAACTGTTTGGCAATGTTTATAATTGGGCAGGAGAAATCCGGCGAATTGATATTTCCAAAGGTAATACCCGATTTGCCAATTTTGCTTTTATCGAAAACGAAAGCCGTACACTTTTGGAGAAGCTGCAAAGCGAAAACTATTTGCGGGGGTTGGATAAAGATAAATTCGCCGAGCGTGTGGCCTATTATTTGGGCGAGTTGAACGTCCTACATCCTTTTCGTGAAGGAAACGGCAGAACATTGCGCCTGTTTATGACGCAATTGGCAATGAAAAACGGTTTGCAGATACATTGGCAAAATATCTCTGCCGAACAAATGATTCAAGCCTGTATTCAGGCATACCATGTCGATAGCAGCTTATTGGCATGCCTAATTTTAGAAAATTTAGAACAATCGTCTTTTTCAGACGACTAAAACATCAACAAACCACGATATTTTAAGCAAGCGTAGGTTGGGTTGGAAACCCAACGAGTCTATTAAAGCGCCTGAAATGTTGAGTTTAATAACCCAACCTACCTATAAATAAAAAAGGTCGTCTGAAAATCCCCAAAGGCCTTTTCAGACGACCTAAAAGCCACCACATTAGAATCAAGGATACAACCCATGAACGAACAAGAAATCGACCTCGACAATCTCGACAACCTGCTCGAAGATTTTGACGACGTTACCGTAGAAGGCGGCGTTGATTCAGAGAATGATGACGGCTGCGAAGGCGGCGCGTGCAAAATCTAAACTTCAGGCCGTCTGAATATTCGTAAACAAACCATTTACACCACTAAAAACACAAAGGAAACCACATCATGGCATACAGCGATAAAGTAATCGACCATTACGAAAACCCCCGCAACGTTGGTACTTTCGACAAAAACGACGAGTCTGTCGGTACCGGCATGGTCGGCGCACCGGCCTGCGGTGACGTAATGCGTCTGCAAATCAAAGTAAACGATGAGGGTATTATCGAAGATGCAAAATTCAAAACTTACGGTTGCGGTTCTGCCATCGCTTCTTCCAGCCTGATTACCGAGTGGGTCAAAGGCAAAAGCCTTGACGATGCACTGGCAATCAAAAACAGCGAAATCGCCGAAGAGTTGGAATTGCCGCCCGTGAAAATCCACTGCTCCATCTTGGCTGAAGATGCAGTAAAAGCAGCCGTTGCCGACTATCGCAAACGTCAGGAAAACAAATAACTGGATTCAGCGAACCCTTGTCGGCAAGTGTTCCCAAGATTTCTGGCGAGTCTTCGAGAAAAGCAAATTTGGTGGTTCATTCCCCTCTTCTTTTGTAGGGAAAAACCAAGTATGCAGAAACTTAATCGTTTTGAAGTTACTACCAAGTTTGGGACTACCTGTCGATCTATCCCCTCTCCCCGCGGGAGAGGGTTAGGGAGAGGGCAATAAGCTACAGCTTATATTTAGCGTTATACCTGAAAAATCAAAGAAGACGATATGCCTTTTACCAATAAAGAAATCCAATCCCTGCTTGCCGTCAAAGGCATAGGCAAAACCGTGTTGCAGCGTTTGCAGCAAATGGGGGTGGATGATGTTGCCAAGCTGGCGGCGGCAGATTTGGACGATATTTTGGAACAGGGCGCACAATTGACCGGCTCGACCTGTTGGAAAAACAGTCCGCAGGCAAAAGCTGCCATTGCCGCTGCAATAGAGTGGGCAAAACAGCGTTTTCAGACGGCCTGATAGTCAAGAGGCCGTCTGAAATAAAAAAGCAGGCAAAACAGAAAATGATTGCGAAATGAGGAAAAAAGCATGATTACCATCACAGAAAATGCAGCCAAACACATCAATAGCTACCTGACCAAACGTGGCAAAGGCTTGGGCGTGCGCTTGGGTGTGAAAACCAGCGGCTGCTCGGGCATGGCATACAACCTGGAATTTGTCGATGAAGTGAACGAGGATGATCTGATTTTTGAAGAACACGGCGCGCGCGTTTATATCGATCCGAAAAGCTTGGTTTATCTAGACGGCACGCAGGTCGATTACACCAAAGAAGGTTTGCAGGAAGGTTTCAAATTTGAAAATCCAAACGTTAAAGACTCTTGCGGCTGCGGTGAGAGCTTCCACGTTTAAAATATAAAAAATGGCGGGAAAGTATCAAAACCATCCCGCCATTTTTTGGCTTCTTACCTATTATAGCTGCCCTTGCCTTTTCTTTTTCGTTCTACTTTGTGTCGGAACAAATCAGATTTGACTAAGGCTTTTAAGGCATTGTCTCGTATTTTGCCTTTATTGTATTGCACCTTACCGGTCATATTGTTTTCCTTTCGTATAAACAGTTTCTGGATTATATCGTAAAATAATCCTCTTCTTTAGATTTTTTCCTTTAATATCATGTCTCAATACTTCAACCTCTTCCAGCTTGAGCCATCTTTCAATATTGATACTGAAGCACTCGAACAGACCTATCGTACTTTAGCAGCCCGCTTTCATCCTGATAAATTTGCTTCTGCCTCAGCTTTTGAGCAGAAACAAGCCGTCATGATGTCTTCTACAATTAATGATGCCTACCGCACATTAAAAAGCCCTATTGATCGGGCCGCTTATCTCTTGAAAAGTCAAAATATCGATGCTGATGCACCTGAACATACTTCGTTTTCACCAGAATTCCTCATGCAGCAGATGGAATGGCGGGAAACATTGATGGATGCACAAATGGAACAAAACCATGATGCCATCCGAGCACTGGATCAAGAAATTCAAGAAGTACAAAACAACCTATATCAAGATTTGCAACAAGCATTTGAACAACAGGATTATGAATCAGCCGCACAATGGGTACGGCATGGCCGCTTTCTTAATAAACTTCGCAATGAAATTGCTTCAATCTTATAAAGTACATATGCTGTTACATTTGACCTAGTTTTATAGCAAATGATTTTATATGCAAAACAAAAACCGTATCAGATTTATCTGATACGGTTTTCTTATCTTAACTACCTATTAGCGTTTTTTACCGGTAACAGTAGCAACAGCCAAGTTTTCGTTACGTTTCAGAGAAACGCTTTCAACACCTTCTGGCAATTTGATGTCTGACAAGTGCAGAATGTCGCCGGCAACTACTGATGCACAATCCAGCTCCAAGAAAGCAGGAATGTTTGCAGGCAAAGCAACTACTTCAACAGAAGTGTTCAACAGAGATACGCGACCACCTTGCAGTTTAACAGCTTGAGAGTTTTCAGCGTTAACAATGTGCAGAGGAACGCGGATGCGTACAGGTTGATCAGCTTTTACAGCTTGGAAGTCGATGTGTTGAACTTCGCGACGGAATGGGTGCATTTGGAAGTCACGCACGATAACGTCTTTAGTTTCACCGTTCAAAGACAGTTTAATCAAAGCAGTATGGAAAGATTCTTTTTCCAATGCGTAGAATACAGTTTTGTGATCTACAGCGATAGCAACAGGCTCTTGACCTTCACCGTATAGGATGCCAGGGATTTGGCCTTCGCGACGCAGGCGGCGGCTCGCACCAGTGCCTTGGGCTTCGCGAACAGAGGCTTGAATTTCGTAAGTCATGTTTAATACTCCAATTTAGATAAAATCGTCGTCATCGGCCGCGACCAGCTTAAGACGACATCGGGTTATGGCAGCAACATGCCGCCAGTCATCACATCTTCATTGAAAAGATATGAGACGGATTCTTCATTGCTGATACGGCGTACCGTTTCAGCCAGCAAACCGGCAATGGTAACTTGACGGATGCGTTCACATTTTTTAGCTGCTTCAGACAACGGAATCGTATCTGTCACAACTACTTGGTCAATTTCGGAAGAAGCAATTCGATTCACTGCTTCACCGGAGAATACTGCATGGCTGGCGTATGCCAGTACACGTTCTGCACCGCGCTCTTTCAGGGCAACAGCCGCTTTACACAAGGTGTTTGCCGTATCGATCATATCATCTACGATCAAGCAAGTACGGCCTTGAATATCGCCAATAATGTTCATCACTTCAGCCACGTTGGCTTTAGGACGGCGTTTATCGATAATGGCCAAATCAGCATTTAAAGATTTAGCAACAGCACGTGCACGTACAACACCACCGATATCAGGGCTGACAACAGTCAGATTTTCGATACGTTGTTGTTTAATATCGTTCAATAAAATCGGGGTAGCGTAAATATTATCTACCGGAATATCGAAGAAACCTTGAATTTGGTCGGCATGCAAGTCAACAGTCAATACGCGGTCGATGCCTGCCGAGTACAACATATTTGCCACTAATTTAGCAGAAATCGGCACACGGACAGAGCGAGGACGGCGATCTTGACGCGCATAGCCAAAGTAAGGAATCGCGGCAGTAATACGACCGGCAGAAGCACGTTTGAGTGCATCGGCCATAGTCAAAATTTCCATCAGGTTGTCATTGGTTGGCGCGCAGGTAGGTTGCAAAATAAACACGTCGCGACCACGCACATTTTCCAACAATTCAATGGCTACTTCGCCATCAGAGAATTTGGAAACGGTGGCTTCACCGAGTGAAATATCCAAATGTTTGACAACACGTTGCGCCAATTCCGGATTTGCATTACCGGTAAACACCATTAAACTGTCATAAGCAGCCATATCTTCACCTGATTCTAGATTTGATTTACGCTCAGAAAACATTACGCTTCCCTCTGCCCCATGTCTAAGACACTAATTATGCGATTATACTCGTAAAAACGGGTAAAAAAAAGTTTTTCAGCGTTATTTTGCTCTTAGCGTAAAAAAGCGTGTAAGAAAACTTACACGCTTTTATTTGGCTGGGGAGGAAGGATTCGAACCTTCGCAT
>NZ_KV809487.1:0-1443 GCF_001812605.1 Neisseria sp. HMSC073G10
ACCCGCTTGCCGGCGGCAGCGCTGCCGTTGCTGCCGAACGCGCCGCCGAATACCTGGCCAAACAATACGACGACGGCCATACCGCGATTGACCCGACAACGGGGAAATTCAATCCCAATCTTCTGCCCGAACACATTAAGGAAGAGATTAAAGCACAGACCGGTGCGATTGCTTCGGTGGTGGGTGAGGCGGGAGGCCGTCTGAAAGGGGGAAGCGGCACAAACAACAGCAACACCAATGCCCTGTTCAACGCACAGGTAGGGGGCGTGTTGGGGCAGAATGCGGTGGGGAATAACTATCTCAGCCCTGGCCTAACCATTCCTTTCGTTGATAAAGAGATTTCACCTGATCAAATAAAAAAATTTGGACAAGAGTTAGGAGAAAACTGTGGAAAAACAGGGAATAAAGCTAGTTGTGCTGCCACTTATGATAAGTGGAAAAATTTATCATACAAGCAAGGAGGATTAGATCCTAACGATACATCATGGGAAAATTTCGTAGCCCTAATGTACCAACAAGAAGTATTGCCCTTATGTAAAGGCAACAAATCCTGCGAAGCGCATGTTGTTACGAGTATGCAGCTTCATGTTGTCCTCAATGCAGGCGATGCAGCAGGATTACGTGATTCGATAGAAGTAGATAGAAGAGCTGTAAATATTGCTAATGGGAACTGGGTTCGTGCAGGTTTAGATACATTAGGAGACGTTAGTACGATTTTGGGTATGCGTGCTATGGTTAATCCCAATTCTGCATATTCAAGATTGATGAATTCTGTATTTGCTACACCGAGTAAAACAGGTATGCCTCGGTCTACAACACAGTTAGGAATTGTAGGGAATTGGGAACAGAAGGCATTGCCGAAACCGCAACTACCGAAAGATTACAGATATGATCCCAATATAGGGAAAAATAATCCGAATTTTAACAAAGAGCTTCACAAGACAATTTATGATCAAGATCCAAGAAGGATTGAAGCTGTTAAAGCTAGAGATCAGGTAAATAAAGCCAATAGAGAAAGAATAAAAAATTCTCCACACAGTCTAGTATTGGAAAAAGATGTACATGGTAATGAGATTTTTTATAGGCGTATATCTTATGAAGATTTCATGAAACTTAAAACATACGGAGAATTACCAGCAACAAGTGAAACATTTATTTCTCCGCTTAAAGCATATTCCGAACAGGGATATAATGGAGTGTTGGTTAAATTTACAACAAAACCGGGCACCATGGATCTTTTGAAAAAGATAGGTACAACAGGCAACTCGGCAACAAACCGGCTCTTTCCGGATTTGCCCCGTACAGGCAAGGGCTGGACTGAAAAAACACAAGTGCAATTCAAGCTTGAAGGTCAAGGGAAGCCATATGTGAATAAAGGGAAAGGGGTAGTCAATACAGGACTGGGTAGGGCTGGCGGTAAAGAAACTTTTGAGAAACAGATTA
>NZ_KV809488.1:0-5481 GCF_001812605.1 Neisseria sp. HMSC073G10
GTGGTGGCTTGTTGAAAGAAAGGTCGTCTGAAACTGTATTTGTTGTTTCAGACGACCCTCTTGGCTTAAACCCTGAGAACTGCATGCGTACGTTCCGTACACATGCTACTTGTTGAGTTTAAGTTTTATATGGGTTACGGCTTGCTTAATTGGCTTTGGGGAGTTTTAAGCCTGTGTACGTAATGTAATTAGGGTTTACTTACTCTAAAATATAATTAAATTTTTCTTCGAATCCATAATCCTCATCTTGTTTCTTAACTCTTTCTAGAACCTTTACTATTTCAATAAATATATTTTCTAATTGATTTTTTGAGAACATAGCATCTTTCCATACCAAAGTAATCGGTCGTTCTAAATTTGTGCTTAATAAATCCCACAGAGCATCAAGATTGTTCCCATAATAATCATGTATAGAAAATATTTTTGAAATTTGATTATGAAAATCTTGTTCCGTATAAATTTTACTGCCGATAATCTCTAATTGCATAAGTTATACTCCTATTTCCAAGTTCCAATTTGTGTTGCAGAGATATAACGATCAGTTGTTATATAGCAATCCATCATTGGAATACAACAATCTAGTATCAGCCTGATTCGATCTTGACATAGTGTTTATTAAGCTAATGTTCGCTTCATACCATATCCTACCCTGTTTAGCAGGTAAAATATTTGTAGAATTTACAAAATATCTCCCCTATGTTGCCTATATGGATGTGGAGGTAGGCTGCTTTTGTCTGATTGCTGTGGCAACTTATTAAAAGAAAGGTATTTGTTGTTTCAGACGACCTTTTGGCTCAAACCTTGAGAACCGCATGCGTGCGTTCTGCACACATGCTACTTGTTGAGTTTAAGTTTTATATGGGCTATGGTTTGCATTTCCAAATGCGCTTGTTATTTAAAAAAAGAAAAATAAACCTGTCTGTTTGGAAATAGCCAGCTGAGTTAAAAATAAAATATTTTGATATATTCTAAGAGGGATATCTGTCAATGCCTGATGGGAATTATCTTGTAAAAAATTTTTTAGAATAATTAATTTTCTTAAATCAATTATTTTTTCATCCTCATAATCATCTATATATGTATCTATTATCTCATTTATTTTATCGAAGAAATTTTTCTCAAATAACAAATTAACCTCTTGTTTTGAAAGTTTAAATACATATAGTTCATTATCATCAGCTTGATCGTAATCTAATTTTTTCATGGCTTCAACACTTAAAGGGACAACTATCTGTTTCATATCAATGACTCCTTATCTTAAAATGTGTTATTTCATTATATTCAGCTTGAGTGCGTCCCTGCTGCTTACCATTCGTATTAATTTTAGGGGCTTTACTAGATTAGCAGATATGCTACCCTTGAAATATGATGATAACACACTGAAAATTAAAGAAAAAGTACAGAGGAATAATCTAGTACAGTCCCTAAATATAAATAGACTAAAAAACTTCCAGTCATTTTTATTTTACTGGTTATAGCATCGTCTCATTTCATCTATTCACACCTATAATATCTCAACAGCTTTTACAAATACTCCAGCAGATCCACTGCTACCCTACTAAGCCTTTTTGAAACCTTTGTTGTAAAAAACGCTATTTCCATTCTTATCGAATAAAGGCAAATTTATAATTTTAAAGCCTCCCAAAATGATGAGGCCGTCTGAAAATCCTTTTTCAGACGGCCTGCAAAGAGACTAAACCAAGTTCTCCAGCATCCATTTAACGTAACGGCTGACGCCTTGTTTTACATCCAAGAATTCTTCTTTATACCCGGCTTCGCGCAGCTTGGTGATGTCTGCTTGAGTAAAGCTCTGATATTTGCCTTTAAGTGCATCTGGGAATGGGATATAACGGATAAGTTCTTCTTCAACCAACTCTTTCAAACTCATTTCAAGCTTGCCTTCGGCTGCGCGGCAGGCGTTGACGGTGGCGGCGGCAAGTTCGTTAAACTGTTGGCTACGACCTGTACCGAGATTGAAGATGCCTGAAAGCTCGGGATGATCGAAGAAGTAAAGGTTAACTTTGGCAACGTCTTCTACGCTGACAAAGTCGCGTGTTTGCTCGCCATTGCCGTAGCCATCATTGGCACCGAATAGGTTGACATAACCATGCTCGCGGTATTGGTGGAAATGATGGAAGGCGACGGATGCCATACGGCCTTTGTGTTGCTCCTGTTGTCCGTAAACATTGAAGTAGCGGAAGCCGACGACTTGGGCGGTCAGGCCTTCTTTCATGCGGCGGCGCAATACTTGGTCAAACAAGAATTTAGAGTAGCCATATACATTGAGCGGTTTTTCCAGTTCGCGCTCTTCTCGGAAGATTTCGCCCTTGCCATATACGGCAGCGCTGGAAGCATAAAGGAACGGAATACGTTCATCCTGACACCAGTCCAAGAGATCAAGCGTGTATTGGTAGTTATTGTCCATCATGTAAAGGCCGTCATGATTCATGGTATCGGAACATGCGCCTTGATGGAAAACGGCTTCGATATCGTCGTAAGGCAGAAGATGGCCGCGCACTTGGCGGATAAATTCGTGTTTATCGAGATAGTGGGCAATTTCACACTCGGCAAGGTTTTTAAATTTTTCGCCTTTACTCAAATTGTCGACGGCAACAATGTCGGTAATACCGCGCTGGTTAAGTGCTTTGACGATGTTGCTGCCGATAAAGCCGGCCGCGCCTGTTACGATAATGGTCATAATGAATTTCCTTTATTTTGATTTTTCAGACGGCCTTGAAGAAATCATGCCGTCTGAAAATAAAAACTTGTCTGTCTGGATTATATTCCAACTCTATTTTCAGACGACATTTAGAATTTTAAGGCCGTCTGAAACAATCATTATTGCTCTTCCAATGCCTTATTCAACTCTGAAAACGAGCAAACCGCCGTACCAAGTTTCGCCACGACAACGCCCGCTGCCGTATTAGCAAGGTGCATCGCTTCGGACATGGTATAGCCTGCCGCCAAACCCAAGCCCACTCCGGCAATAACGGTATCGCCCGCACCGGATACATCATAAACTTCTTGAGCCCGTGTGGGCTGATAAATCGGCTCGCCCTCATTGAACAGGGTCATACCCTCTTCGCTTCGGGTCAGCAAAATCGCGTTCAAATCAAGATGACGGCGCAGGTTTTGAGCTTTTTCTGTCAAATCGTTTTCGTTTTTCCAACTGCCTACCACTTCTTTCAATTCTGCACGATTCGGCGTAATCAGCGTAGCACCGGCATATTTTTCGTAATCGTCGCCTTTGGGGTCGATTAAAACAGGTTTACCGGCCTGTTTCGCCCAATCGATCATATCGGAAATATGCGACAAACCGCCTTTGCCGTAATCTGAAAAAATAATGGCATCGTATTCAGGCAACACTTCACGATATTGATGTTTGATTTGTTCCAACACTTCACGATGAGGCAATTCTTCAAAATCAAGTCGGATAAGCTGCTGATTACGGGCAACAACTCGTAATTTGACAGTAGTCGCAATTTGCTTGTCGCGCATCAGATAGGAAGAAACACCGTCTTGCACCATCAATACGTCCAGCGCATCTGCAGCTTCGTCATCGCCGGTCACGGACAACAGCCCTACTTTACCGCCCAATGAAGCAATATTGCGCGCAACGTTTGCCGCCCCACCTGCACGCTGGTCGATACGGGCGATTTTCGCCACCGGCACGGGGGCTTCAGGAGAAATACGGGACACATCGCCAAACCAATAGCGGTCGAGCATCACATCGCCGACAACAAGGACTTTGGCTTGTGCAAAACGGGATTTGAGAGTTTCTTGTTGGAACTTGGTGGACATATTGCCTCCGTTGTGTTTTTTTCAGATGGCCTCAACCTGTAAGGTCGCCTGAAAATCAGTTTGCTTCAAGGTTTACCACGCGGTTCACTTCACGCAATACAGCTACCGGATCGGCAGCTTTGGTTACCGGACGACCCATTACCAAATAGGTTGAACCTGCAGCCAAGGCTTCGGCCGGCGTCATAATACGGCGTTGGTCGTCATTATTGCCGGCAACGTCCAAGCGGATACCCGGTGTGACCAAGACAAAATCCTGTCCCAATTCGCGGCGCAGTGGCGCGGCTTCTTGAGCGGAACATACCACGCCGTCCAAGCCTGAACTTTGTGTCAGTTTTGCCAAGCGGATGACTTGCTCTTCGGGAGCGATATTCAAACCGATTTCTGCCAAGTCGCTTTGTTCCATACTGGTCAACACGGTCACACCGATCAAAAGCGGCTTGGTTTGATATCCGGCAACGGCTTCTGCTGCGGCTTCCATCATGCGGCGGCCACCGGAGGCGTGCATATCGACCATCCAAACGCCCATATCGGCAGCAACTTTACAGGCCTGAGCAACTGTGTGGGGAATATCGTGGTATTTCAAATCGAGGAAAAGTTTGAAACCTTGATGGATTAAGCTTTCCGCTAAATTACGACCGGTTGCGGTAAACAGCTCTTTGCCGATTTTGATTTGACACAGTGTCGGGTCAAGATTGCGGACAAATCCGAGCGTATCTTTTTCGTTGGCAAAATCAAGGGCGACGATGACGGGGGTACGTTGTTGCTGAGTTTGGAAGTCGGAGATCAAGGGATTCATAAGATGCCTGCGGATAAACGGTTATAGCTTCGATTTTAACAGCTTTTGTACACAAAAGGCCGTCTGAAAATATTTTTTCAGACGGCCTCATTACAACATACCTTAATTATTCTTATATAAATCTAAAATTTTTACAGAAAATTCATCATCACTGAAAAAAAAGGCTGGTGGAACTTCCAATACTTCAGCAATTTTCTGCAAAGTATTCAAATCAGGCTGATGATTTCCTTTCTCGTAGCGATTAATACGCGTACTTGCCACAAACTCATCTAACCCTATCGCCAGTCCCAGTTTCTCCTGCGTCAAATTTTTTGCTTTTCTTGCTTCCTTAAATCGCCTTGTAAAAATTTCTTGTAAACTCATAACTTCTATCCTAAAAATCAAAGTTACGAATTTCGTATATTTTTCTTGATTATTTACTACGAATAACGTAGTATTGCACCGTTTTATATCTTATCTGTTACGAGAAAACTATGACACCAGCTCAAGAATCAAAATGCCATAAAATTATCCATTCTCATGCAGTTGCTGCTGCCGCAGGTAATGCCGTTCCCGTCCCAGGACTTGGTATTGCTACAGATATGGTCGCAATGACTACCATGTGCACAAGTCTCTGTGCTGTTTTTGGTGGGAATATGACCAAAACTGCTGCTGAAGCAATGGCTATAGCTGCAATTAAAAATACCATGTTAAAACAACCCATAAAAACAATGGCAAAGGAATTTTCTAAATTAATTCCCGGTTTAGGCAGCGTTGTTGCACCAACTATTTCTGTTGCATTACTTGAATCAGCAGGATGGTCTCTAGCAAAAGAACTAGAACGAAAATTTGGTTAATTTATACAATAATGAAAAAGGCCGTCTGAAAATATTTTTTCAGACGGC
>NZ_KV809488.1:5581-42516 GCF_001812605.1 Neisseria sp. HMSC073G10
GGCCGTCTGAAAATATTTTTTCAGACGGCCTCATCATTTTACTTTGGCAAAACTTATTTGCCCAAACCTTTCAATACTTCGGCTTTCACGGCTTCTACTGCTTGGGTGCCGTCAACTTTGATGTATTTCGGCGCGTGTTCACCTTCCAGTTTGCTGTAGAAATCAACCAAAACTTCGGTTTGCTCGTGGTAAACGGCAAGGCGTTTTTTCACGGTTTCTTCTTTGTCGTCGTCGCGTTGAATCAAGTCTTCGCCGGTTACGTCGTCTTTGCCTTCGACTTTAGGCGGATTGTAGGTAACGTGGTAAGTACGGCCGGAGGCCAAATGCACGCGGCGGCCGCTCATGCGGTCGACAATCACGCTGTCAGGTACATCGATTTCAACCACGGCATCCAAATCCACACCAGCTTCAACCATGGCTTCGGCTTGTGCCAATGTACGTGGGAAACCGTCAAACAGGAAACCGTTTTTGCAGTCGTCTTGGGCGATGCGTTCTTTCACCATGCCGATGATGATGTCGTCGCGTACCAAACCGCCTTCATCAATGATTTTTTTTGCTTCCAAACCCAGCGGAGTGCCTGCTTTGATGGCAGCGCGGAGCATGTCGCCGGTAGAGATTTGAGGAATGCCGAATGCAGCAGTGATGAATTGAGCCTGTGTGCCTTTGCCGGCGCCTGGTGCGCCCAACAATAATACTTTCATGATGAGTCCTTTTGGTTGACGGATTTAATGTTCAGATAATTTTACACGGCTTGTGTTTATCGTTCAAAACTTCAGACGGCCTCTTTCGGGCCGAAATGCTTCCATGCATCGTCGCGCATTTCGATAAACCATGCGTCTTCGGGGAATCGCTCTATCGCGTCTTTCAAAGTGGAAAGCAAGTTTTGCGATAAGGCTTTCGCCAAATATTCTTCCTCATTGGCTTCGGCCGCTTTGTCAGGCTGCTGCGCCAGACCGATTGCACGGGTTTGATGGCCATGAGCCAAATAGTTGAGCGCAATGATTTTTTGTGCCCAAAGCTGAGGAACATCCGGATTGTCTTGCAGCAATACCGACAAAATCGATACGGCAACGGTCAAGCGTCCGCCGTTCATACGCAAGTCCAACGACTGGTTGGGCGGCAAAGTGCTGAGCATTTCTGCCATGCGGAACCAAAACTCGCCGCTTGCCTGCTCTGGCGCTTCTATTTTCAGCATGTCATAGTTAAATTCTTGTTCGTCTTCTCTTACCAGCTTCGCCACGTCGGCAAGCAATTTTTGTTCTTCACGGCTCAAATGGCGGAAATCATTCATGTCTTTTCCTTTCAGACGGCCTTAAGCTTTAAACGCAACACGTACTCTGTCCAAATCTTCCTGCGTATCCACACCTGCAGCAGGCGCTTCTTGGGTGATTTCAACAGCAATCGGATAACCGTGCCACAGGACGCGCAACTGTTCCAGCGATTCGATGGTTTCCAAAGGAGAAACATCCATTTCCGAATAGCGTTGCAGGAAGCCTGCACGATAGGCATAAATGCCAATGTGGCGTAAAACGGCTGTTTCGGAAGGCAATTCGCGTTTTTCGGCACGCATCACATCGCGCGGATAAGGAATCGGGGCGCGGCTGAAATAGATGGCGTTGCGGTTTTTATCGAGGATGACTTTGACGACGTTAGGATTCATAAACTCGTCAAAATCGTGCAATTCGTGGGCGGCAGTTGCCATTTGCACATTGTTTTCAACCAAAACTTCGGCAGTACGGTTGATGAGTTCAGGGTCGATTAAAGGCTCGTCGCCTTGTACGTTCACAACAATCAGATGCTGCGGCAGTTTCAGCGTATTGGCCGCTTCGGCAAGGCGCGTTGTACCGCTTTCGTGTTGATTGGAAGTCATGACCACTTCGACGCCATGCGCCTGACAGGCCGTCTGAATATCGGGATGATCGGTGGCAACAACAACACGCGCAGCCTCGCTTTTTGCCGCCTGTTCGGCGACGCGTACAACCATCGGTTTACCGTGAATATCGGCCAAAGCCTTTCCCGGCAGACGTGAAGAATCCAACCGCGCCGGAATCAATACGACAAATTCGGTCATGCTTTCAGTTCCTCTTCGCTCAACGGGCGCGCTTCATTTTCCAACATATAAGGGATGCCGTCACGAATCGGATAAGCCAGCTTCGCCTGACGGCTCCACAACTCCTGTTTGTCTTGATGGTATTCGAGTTTGCCTTTGGTCACAGGACAAACGAGGATGTCTAAGAATTTTTTTTCCATGGGGTTACTTTCGGGTTTGATGGTTTTAGCGAAACTCGCTTCGCTCGTTTTGGCGAAACTTGCTTCGCTCGTTTTCAGACGACCTCAAGCGGCATTATTTTTTCCGTGCCGGTTTTTGGGGTTGCGTTGAGCAGGCTGGGGCAGGATTTTTGCCGCCACACATAATCTGATGAATTTCTCGAGTTAATTCTTTGTTATAACCTGATTTTTCATATTTTTCATTAATGATGTTTATCATCGGGCCCATCGTTGTCTCAAGATAGCGTGGCATTTTATCGAGTATCGATTGCCCCACTGTCGTACCGTAAAAGTCAATCAATGCGTTGACTTCTTCCTGAGTATAAACCGTCTTTATGCCATCCAACGTCGCTTTATGTAACTGGGCATGTACTTGCGGTGTATTAATTTCAGCAATCAATTGAGTTGTATATTTCTTTAAGACTGCTTCCAACTGCGGACGTTTGTCTTCCGGCGCATTTTTCAAAAAATCCTGTACCTTTGGATCAGAGAGCACAATACCCTCGACACTTTGGAAGGTCTGATCCAACAGAGTATCCATCTTCTGTACTTGATACAAACGCTCCAGCGATTCATCGCTAGGTGTAGCGGCAAACGCATTGGCACACAAGGCCAAAGCAGCAAAAGGCAACAATAAAGTTTTTAATTTCATTTTTTCTACCTACTTAATAAATATCAATATTTTCAGACGGCCTGCATACTATTTGGCACATTCCGAAGAATGTTTATTGCCCTTACACAAAATATCGCGCGTTTGCGCTTTAAAAGCAGGTGTATATTTCCTGCTTGCGTTGATATAGTTGTTGCTCATTGTCTTTTCAACAATCTCATCATTCAATTTGTCGAAACGTTCTATCTTTTCAAATGCAGACTTACCGGCCCCATGCTCAAATACTTTTACTATGCTATCCACGTCTGCTTGGCTCAGCACATTGTCAATATCTCCGCCATGCTGTCTGAGATGATTGATTTTTTTCAAAATACCCTTGCCCCGAGGGGAAGAGAAGAAGCTGTTGAGTACATCGACTTCTTCTTGTGTAAATACTTTCTGTACGGCACGCTTTTCTTCATCCAACCATTGTTTTTTCAACTCAGGGCGGCTCAAATCGTCTTGCATGTTTTTCATATAACGGCTAATTACCGCCTTCATCTGCGCTTTTTGCGCTTTGGGTGTCATCGTTAACAAGCGCTCATTGTCCTCTTTATTTACCATCTCCAAAGAACGTTGTACTTTCTCGCTATAATTACTGCTTATCCCTTGAATCTCCAACCATTTCATTGCAGATTCATCACTTGGTTTAGCAGCTAAGCTTTGAGTGGATACAAATAAAGCTGCGCAAGCGACCAACAAATATTTTAACTTCATGATTTACTCCTATCGCGTAGTTTGAAGATCATCTTTAAAACATCTGTGAAACATCTATAAGCATTTAGATTGAAACATTCGCGGATACAAACGCCGCCAAGTCCGGCTCAATTATCGCATAAACAGGCAAGACCCACACATGATTCAAGCCGTGGCCGTCTGAAAATTTGACCGCATCCTTTTCCGTGATAATCACCACATCTACGTCCGGCAAATCCGCTGCCGTAATATCTGCATGATCAGGCAAGGCAACGGTTTGTTTTAAAGCAATATTCATGCTTCGCAACGTATTGAAAAAACGCTCCGGCTTGGCGATACCGGCGACGGCGGCGACGGTTTGATTTCCCAAACCCGCCAAATCCAATTTTTCAGACGGCCTGTTCAAACGGTAAATCTGCCCTGTTTCAATATGGCTGGCAAACATATTTTCAGACTGCCTGAATGCCGTATCTGCTTGTCCCCCGCTGACGACGACCGCATCAACGGAAGCCAACCGAGACAAAGGTTCGCGCAAACTACCGTTGGGCAGTAAATCTAAATTGGTGCGTCCTGTATCTGCCGCAGGAAATACGGCAATTTCCATATCGCGCTGCAAGGCATAATGTTGCAAGCCGTCGTCAGCCACAATCAATTCAAGCTCCGGATGCGCCGCAAGCAATGCCCTGCCTGCTTCTGCACGGCTGCTGCCTACCGCCGTCGGCACACTGGTTTGGCGAAACAGCAATAAAGGCTCGTCGCCTGCATCTGCCGCACTGCTGGCTATATTCAATACATGAACCGCCTTACTCTTGCGCCCGTAACCTCGGCTGATGATGCCGACCTTAACGCCCTTTTCCCGCAACCCCAACACCAGCGCGGCGACTATCGGCGTTTTCCCCGTCCCGCCTGCATGGATATTGCCGACCACCACCACAGGCACAGGCAATTTTTCGCTTTTCAGACGGCCTGAAACAAAATCATCGCGCCGTTTCGCCGCAATTCTGGCAAACAGCTTGGACAATGGTTTTAACAGCAAAGACAAAAACGGATTAGGGGATTGCCAATGGCCTTCGATAATTTGGTGGAGTTTGGGCATACGCACGGCTTTTGAAGCGAAAATCAAACGATAATATAACACAAGCCCGCCCAGGCAAGGCCGTCTGAACATGCGTCTTTGATAATATTAAAACAAAGGGCGCAAGTTTCATAAAAACGAATACAACGAATCGCTCTAAAACCCTTATAATTCAACTTTCCCAAATTTTTCCTGTTTCGCAATGTCCGAACTCTTCGCGCCCTCCTCTATTTCCGTATCCGAACTCAACGCCCTCGCTAAAGCCTTGTTGGAAGACCATCTCGCAGGCTTGTGGATTGCCGGCGAAGTATCCAACCTGACCCGTGCTGCCAGCGGACATTATTATTTCTCGCTCAAAGACAGCCGCGCGCAGGTGCGTTGCGCGATGTTTAAGGGTGCAGCCATGCGCTTGGCAAAGCCTTTGAAAGAAGGCGACCATATCGAAGTATCAGGAAAAATCAGCATTTATGAAGCGCGGGGCGAATTTCAAATTACTGTAAACGAAGTACGGCTCAAAGGTTTGGGGCAACTTTACGAAGCCTATGAGCGATTGAAAGCTCAGTTGCAGGCGGAAGGCGCGTTTGCGGCGGAACGCAAGAAACCGTTGCCCGCCCGCCCGCAATGTATCGGCATCGTCACCAGTCTGGCGGCAGCGGCATTGCGCGATGTCGTGACCACCTTAAACCGCCGCGCACCCGAAATCCCCGTTATCGTTTATCCGACACCCGTACAAGGCACAGGCAGCGAGTTGCAAATTGCCCAAGCGATTAAAACCGCTTCGCAACGCGCCGAATGTGACGTGCTGATTGTCTGCCGTGGCGGCGGCAGCATTGAAGACTTGTGGGCGTTTAATGAAGAGCCGGTTGTGCGCGCCATCGAAACCTGCGCGATTCCCGTCGTCAGCGGCGTAGGCCACGAAACCGATTTCACACTTGCCGACTTTGTTGCCGACGTGCGTGCACCGACACCGACCGGCGCGGCAGAATTGGTCAGCCCCAACCGCCAAGAATCGCTACATCGTCTCGCCCAAGCGCAAGGCCATCTGAAAACCGTTTTGGAACAACGCTATTTCGATGCCAGCCAAAAACTCGACTGGTTGGCGCGGCAAATCCGTCATCCGCGCCAAAAACTTGACGATCAGCGCGCTTCAATCAGCAAGCTGGCGCAAACGCTGTCTTACTCGATGACGCAAAATCTCCGCGCCCACACCGCCCGTTTCGAACGCCAAACCCAAACCCTAAAACATTGCCGTCCTGATGTTTCTGTTTACAAAAACAACATCAACCACTTTCAAACGACCTTGTCGCATTCCTTCCGCCAGCTGCTTACCCACCGCCGTCAAAGCCTGACCGCCCAAGCCGCATTGCTCGAAGCCGTATCTCCGCAGCATATTCTGGAGCGCGGCTTCTCCGTCGTCAAAAACACCCGCGGACAAGTTATCCGCAATGCCGATACGTTGAAACAAGGACAGAAACTGCACATCACTTTTGCCGACGGCGAAACCGACGTACGCGTGACCAAAGAGCAGGCGCAGGGCGAGTTGTTTGACTGACGCAATAAAGGCCGTCTGAAACTTTATGCGATTGAAGTGAAACTATGTTTGCCTGTTAAAAATCCTTAACCTGCCAATGCGGTATAATGCCTCATCTGCACACGCAGCATATACGGAAACATTATGGACAACTCACAAAATACAGAAAATCCGATTCCTCCACGCAACTCCATCCGCAAAAACAGCATTTACCTGCTGCCCAATTCCTTTACCATCGCAGCACTGTTTTGCGCGTTCTTCGCCATTACACAGTCCATGCACGGACGTTATGAAACGGCAGCGATTGCAGTCTTCCTTTCCATGCTGCTCGACGGCATGGACGGACGCGTTGCCCGTTTGACCAACAGCCAGAGCGCGTTCGGCGAACAGCTCGACAGCCTTGCCGATATGGTCAGCTTCGGCGTAGCGCCTGCCCTGATTGTCTACAAATGGCAACTTTGGCAGTTTGGCAAAATCGGTTATTCCGTCGCCTTTATCTACTGCGCCTGCGCCGCCCTGCGTTTGGCGCTGTTCAACACGCTTATCGGCAAAGTCGATAAACGCTGGTTTATCGGCGTTCCAAGCCCGACCGCCGCTGCGTTGATTGTCGGCCTGATTTGGGTCAATCACAGCATCGAACGTTTCCCCGGCGTGCATTGGTGGGCATTGGGTATCACCCTGTTTGCCGGCATTTCCATGATTGTGCAGATTCCATTTTGGAGCTTCAAAGAAATCAATATCCGCCGCCAAGTGCCGTTCATGGGCATGGTGCTTGCCGTGTTGGTATTACTGCTCATCAACTGGAAGCCTTCGCTCGTCCTCTTCTTATTCTTCCTCGGTTACAGCCTGTCCGGTTATGTGATGGCAGTTATCCGTTGGTTTAAAAAACGCCACAAAACTCACAAACACGACAAGGCCGTCTGAAATGTGGTCTTGGGACATCATCCTTGCCCTGCTCGCCGTCGGCAGCGCGGCGGGCTTTATTGCCGGACTGTTCGGCGTAGGCGGCGGCACGTTGATTGTTCCTGTTGTCTTATGGGCGTTGCAACTGCAAGGCATAGGCGGCCACCCCTATGCCCAGCATCTAGCCATCGGCACTTCCTTTGCCGTAATGGTATTTACCACCTTCTCCAGTATGTACGCCCAACATAAAAAGCACGCCATCGATTGGGCGACCGTCCGCCGGATGACGCCGGGCATGATACTCGGCGTACTCCTCGGCGCGGTGTCGGCAAAATATATGCCGACGCTGGCTTTGCAGGTTTTCTTTATTGTATTTCTTGCCTTTATCGCACTCAAAACCCTACGCGATTCCAAACCCAAACCTTCGCGCACCCTGCCTGCCCTCCCCGGCCTGACAGCCGTCGGCACGCTTTTTGGGGCGGCTTCAAGTTGGGTCGGTATCGGTGGCGGTTCGCTATCCGTTCCATTTCTGCTGTATTGTAACTTTCCGGCGCACCGCGCCATCGGCACATCTTCAGGTCTGGCATGGCCGATTGCAGTTGCCGGCACCATCGGCTATTTTGCCAACGGTTTGCATATTGCCAACCTGCCTGAAGGCGCGGCAGGCTTTATCTATCTTCCAGCTGTGGCCATATTGAGCATTGCCACCATCCTCTTTGCTCCGCTCGGCGTAAAAACGGCGCACAAGCTGCCCGCCCGAAAACTCAAAATTGCTTTCGGCATTATGTTGCTGCTGATTGCCGCCAAGATGGCTTGGAATTTGATACATTAAATCTTTCTTGTGAAAAAAGGCCGTCTGAAAATCTTTCAGACGGCCTTTTTAATTGCAAAACAACAAACTAAATAAAACCTTTTTACCTTACCCGATTTGCCCCATCGCAAATACGGCCAAGCGCCATATCGCCCATCCTGCCACCAACAATCCTGCACACAAACGAACCATGCGTTTTTGCAGAAAGGTTTTCAACTGCGCTGCAAATATGCCCATCGCAAGCAGGTTCGGCAAGGTCCCCAATGCAAACGCCAGCATATACAGCCCGCCGTGCAAGGCATTGCCGCTGCCCAAAGCATACAAAGACGCGCTGTACACCAAACCGCAAGGCAGCCAGCCCCAAAGCACGCCCACGCCGAAACAGGCAGGCACCGATTTAATCGGCAGCAATTTGTTCAGCAAAGGATTCAGGCGTTTCCATATCGGTTTGCCGATGCCTTCGATTTTGGTTGCGGCAGTCGAAATACCGGCAAGATACAGACCGAGCAAAAGCAGCAAGACATTGGCGGCAATATACAAACCGTTTTGAACCGCGCGCGTATCATCCAAGGAAATGCCGACCTGCCCGACCAAACCGACCAACAGGCCAATGACGACATAGCTGCTGATGCGCCCCAAGTTCAACAATACAATCAGCCCGATTCGGTTTAAATGTGGCGGCAGCTGCAAAGCGAATGCGCTGCTCAATCCGCCGCACATGCCGACGCAATGCGTTCCGCCAAAAAAGCCGAGCAAAAAAAGAGTAAGAAATGTGATTTCTTGATTCATGATTTTTAATGATTCAAACGAATGGATGAGGCCGTCTGAAACTTTTCAGACGGCCTTGAGAATGAAGGATGGGCTCTGCCGCCCACCCTCTTCACGCTTTAGAAAAGCAATTAACTGCGTGCGCGTACGTCAAATGCCTGACGCAAACCTTCGCCGATCATGACCAGCAAAAGCAGCATCACCGTCAGCGTAGCAACGGCAGACAGACCGATCCACCATGCGTCCAAGTTGTCCTTGCCTTGCGCCAGCAACTCGCCCAAACTTGCCTGTGAGGCAGGTACGCCCAAGCCTAAGAAGTCCAAACTGGTCAGGGCGAGTACCGCACCGGAAATACGGAAAGGCAGGAAGGCCAGTACCGGCGTCAAGCTGTTGGGCAGGATATGGCGCCACATGATTTCACGGTTGCCCACGCCCATCGCGCGCGCCGCCAAAACATAATCGGCCTGACGGTTTTTCAAAAACTCGGCGCGGACATAGTCGGACAAACCCATCCAGCCGAAAAGCGACAGCAACACCAGCAAAATCAACAGCCCCGGATTAAAGAACGAAGACAGGATAATCAAGAGGTACAGCTCCGGCATACCGCCCCAAACCTCGATAAAACGCTGCATCAGAAGGTCGGTTTTGCCGCCGAAATAACCCTGCACCGCGCCTGCAATCACGCCAATCACGGTAGTCACCACGGTCAACACCAAGGCAAACAACAGCGAATCACGGAAACCGTAAACCAAGCGCGCCAAAAGGTCGCGGCCGCGATCGTCCGTTCCCAAGATATGCCGTTCGGACGGTTTGGCCGGATCGGGTACCGTATCAAAATCGTTCAAGGTATCGGCATCGTAAGGATTGGGCAGGTAAAAGGCAAAATTGCCGTCTGAAGTAATGTTGTGGCGGATAAGCGGATCCAGATAATCCGCCGGCGTATCGAAATCGCCGCCAAATGTGGCTTCGTTGTATTCGTTTACCAAGGGGAAGAAATACTCGCCCTGATAACGTATCCACAAAGGTTTGTCGTTGCTCCACAAAGGTGCAAGCAAAGTGACGACAAACAAAACGGCCAAAATCCGCAAAGCCAACCAACCGCGCTTATGCTGTTTAAAGGCTTGCCAAGTAGGGTTTGAAGTAGATTTTTTCTTTTTCATGGTTTGAAACATTCTTTAATAATGGATTGAAGACATTTTCAGACGGCCTTATTTCTGTCCGCCAAAGTGAATGCGCGGATCGACCCACGAATACGAAATATCTGACACCAATTTAGCCAACAACCCCATCAGTGTGAACACATACAGCGTACCCATTACGACAGGATAATCGCGTTTCATTACTGCCTCGTAAGACAACAAACCCAAACCATCCAGCGAGAACAGCGTTTCAATCAACAGGCTTCCGGTAAAGAATGCGCCGATAAATGCGGCCGGGAAACCGGTAATCAGAGGAATCATGGCGTTGCGAAAAATATGTTTCCATAGAATCTGTTTCTCAGGCAAGCCCTTGGCTCGCGCGGTATAAACATATTGACGGCGAATTTCTTCAAGGAATACGTTTTTCGTCAATACAGTCATCACTGCCAAGTTGCCTGCTACCGAAGCGGTAATCGGCAAGGCCATATGCCACAAATAATCTTTGACTTTACCCGCCCAAGAGAGCGTATCGAAATCATCGCCGACCAAGCCGCCCTGCGGGAACCAGGCAAAAAAGCTGCCACCGCCAAACAACACCAGCAACACCAAACCCAAGACAAACGGCGGTACGGTATAGCCGACCAAAATGATCATACCCGTAACCGTATCAAACCGGCTGCCATCCCTGACCGCCTTGGCAATACCCAACGGAATACATATCAAATAAGTTAGGAAGAACGTCCACAAACCCAAACTCATCGACACCGGCATTTTCTCTTTCACCAGCTCAAATACGGTTTGGTGGTGGAAAAAGCTCTCGCCCAAATCGAAACGGGCGAATTTCCATACCATATCCACAAATCGCGTCACAGGCGGCTTGTCGAAACCGTATAAAGCATTCAGAGCAGCCAAATCTTCCGCACTGATGCGGTTGCCGTTTTTAGCCAAAGTTCCAGGCATACTGCGTCCTGCTGTTTCGCCGCCAACCGCGCCCTGCGTCAGCTGCTGAACCATCTGTTCCACCGGCCCGCCGGGAACAAACTGAATGACGGCGAAGGTAATCGCCAAAATCCCCAACAACGTGGGAATCAAAAGGAGCAAACGATGAAAGATATAACGCCACATGATAAAGTGTTCCTCTATTTTTTGATTTGAAGGCCGTCTGAAACCACTGACCTCAGACAGCATATAGTAACGGATTAATAAGCGTTTGGCCGATTATTTACTTCTCTAAGGCCTCCTGCAATTTCTTCTCAATTAAATCCGCGTCAAACGATTTGGCAATCAGCTCAAAGCGCGAGTCACGGCGCCACGAAACTTGGTTTGCGCCCCATTGACCGTCCACCCAGTTGAGCCATACCCATGTACCGAGCACTTGGAACACGCCTTTGGCGCGCACGAGGCCGTCTGTAA
Organism: Neisseria sp. HMSC073G10; assembly: GCF_001812605.1. Taxonomy (NCBI): domain Bacteria; kingdom Pseudomonadati; phylum Pseudomonadota; class Betaproteobacteria; order Neisseriales; family Neisseriaceae; genus Neisseria; species Neisseria sp. HMSC073G10. The sequence goes on from NZ_KV809488.1 coordinate 16,835, forward strand.
ATTTAGGCAGGTCGTTGAAGAAATCGGTCAGTTTTTCACCGTCGAAATCACGTCCGGCAGGAAACGTGAAGCCTTGAGACTGGAAGCCCATGGTGTTGTCCGGCAGGGCTTTGAGACGGTAGCGCGATTTTTCGACAACGGGAATATCAAGCCATTGGATGTCGAGTTGCGCATTTTGAACTTCAACCACTTTGGCTTTAGGCGGGAACAGCTTGGCCGCTTTATCGTGAAACTCGGCCAGCTGCTCGGGCGTGCACAAGTCTGTTTTGCTGGCGACCAATACGTCGCAAATGCCGATTTGGTCTTTATACAAGGCTTGTTGAGCGTAATCGGGATTAATGAATTGGCGTGGATCGACAACGGTAAAAACAGCGCCGATTTCCAACATGCTGTCGAGCGGCTTGGCTTTCAATTCGTCGATAACACTGGCGGCGTGCGCCAGACCGCTGGCTTCAATCATCAAGCGGTCGGGTTGGGCATCGCGCAGCATTTTTTGTACGGTCGTACCCATTTGCGCGCCGGCAGTACAGCACAAACAGCCGCCGGCGATTTCTGCCACGGGAATGCCGTTGTCGCTCAAGACAGCGCCGTCAATGCCGATTTCGCCAAATTCGTTGACGATGATGACCCATTTTTCATTCGGATCTTTTTGCGCCATCAGACTTTTGAGTGCGGTGGTTTTACCTGTTCCGAGGAAGCCTGAAATCAGGTGGACTTTAGTCTTTTTTACTTCTGACATTTTTTACAAATTCCTGTTAAAACAACATGTTCTTCTTTTAATGAGAAACCGGTTTCGGCCACGCCTGCACGCAATGCCGCCCATTCTTGGCTCAAGGTCTGTTCATCCGCCGTACCGCATTCGGTACAAACCAAAATAAACGCGCTGTGGTGCGCTTCGGCTTCTTCGTGGTCGTGACAATGGTCGTTGCACTCGTGCTGCGCGTGGCTGCACAGAATATAGCCGTTGACCGCCGCCACTTTGTGCAAAACGCCCTGCTCCGCCCAAAAATCAAGGGCGCGGTAGGCCGTCGGCGGCGCAACCACGCCCTCGCTTTGCTGCTGCATCTGCGACAGAACGTTGTAGGCTTTAATCACGCCGCTTTGTTTCAAAACAATATCAAGCACTTGCTCGCGCAATGTGGTTACCTGCACGCCATCGCGCTGCGCTTGTTCTAAGATTTTTTGTTTGATTGCGTTCATAACTGAAACAGCCTTTCAGACGGCCTTGTTAATAAAAAATTACATTATAACGTGTTTGTTCAATTTCAGATAACAAAGAGGCCGTCTGAAACGTTCAGACGGCCTGATGCCGATTACTTAAACCAAGATTTAATTTTTCCAAACAAAGACATGCTTTGTTTTTCAAACGTTTCTTCCTTCACCGGAGCAGGCGCGTCACGGTAAACTTTCATGCCTGCAAAGGTCTGGGCAACCGGCATGATTTCGATGGAATTGACGTTCATCCGCGCCGGACGCTGATAGAGCCATAATGCGGTATCGGCAATATCTTGCGGCTGGATAAACTCGATATTCTCATAAACCTCGGCCGCACGCTGATCGTCGCCTTTGAAACGGACGTTGGAAAACTCGGTATCGCCGCACAAACCCGGTTCGATATTGGTAATGCGGATGTTTTTGTCTGCCAATTCGGCGCGCAGGTTCATACTGAATTGACGCACAAAAGCCTTGGTCGCGCCATAGACATTACTACCGGAATAAGCATAACTGCCGGCAATCGAACCCAAATTGATGATGTAGCCCTGTTTGCGCGCTACCATCTGCGGCAAAATCTGGCGGGTCAAAAAAGTCAGACCGATGATATTGGTTTGAATCATGGTTTCCCAATCGCCAAAATCGGCTTTATCTGCAGAATCCAAACCTAAAGCCAAACCGGCGTTGTTGATCAGGCAATCAATTTCAGCTAAATGCTCGGGCAGGCTGTTCAAAGCGTTTTGAATCGACTCCGTACGCGAAACATCCATTTCCAACGGGTAAAACTGCTCGCCCAATTCCTCTGCCAACTGCTGCAATTTGTCTTCACGCCTTGCTGCGCCGATGACATGATAGCCTGCCGCAACAAAGGTGCGGCACATCGCCGCGCCGAATCCTGCCGATGCCCCGGTAATCAAAATTGCCATATCGTTTCCTTTCTATACTCGTTTCAGACTTGGGTTTAAGGTATGATAACGCCTTATCAGACGGCCTGAGTGTTTGGCCGGCTGATTTTAAATTTAACGATAATCATATCATCACAATAGGACACACTCCATATGAAAACCCGTTTTCTCCCTGTTGCTTTGGCAGCAGTGGCGCTTACCCTTTCCGCCTGCGGCGGCAGCGGCGCGCCTTCCCAGCCTAAAGGCCCGATTTCCGAAGACCGTACGGCCGCGTTCAAATCCATGATGCCTGAGTTTACCCGCATGGGCAAAATGGTCAAAGACGAAGAGCCTTACGACGTTGAGAAATTCAAACAAGCTGCAGCCACTTTTGCTGAAAACAGCAAAAAACCGTTCACCCTGTTTGAATCCGACCCTCAAGGCAACGGCCGCGCCCTGCCTGCCATCTGGACAGACACAGCCACATTCAAAGCCGAAGAAGAAAAATTCGTCGCTGCTGTTGAGAAACTCAACGCTGCCGCCCAAACCGGCAAATTGGAAGAAATCAAAGCCGCTTACGGCGAAACCGGTGCAAGCTGCAAATCTTGCCACGACACATTCCGCGGTCCGGAATAAGGCTTAAAACAATAAAGGCCGTCTGAAATATCATTTTCAGACGGCCTTTTCTTCAACTGACTTCAAACCTTTCTATATCGACTTTATATTTTGCATTTCATGTTTTTTACCAGTTTCATTTGAAACCGACGGCTCAATTCACATAGCGCAATCAAATTTTCTTCTTCCAGCCGTTTAAATTCAATTAAATCTTCCTTCTTCTCGACCAACCCAATTCAAATTCAGACCTGCTTTATCTTTTCAGCCAGATGAATCATATGCGGTTGGATTATCTCCTGAAACAAGAATCTACTTTATTTTTTAACAAATAAAAACCATTTTCAAAATATTTGTAAAGTTTAATAATATGTTATAAAGTAACGACTTCGTTTCTGAGGTAACTATCATGAATCCGAATTTCAAATTAAATCTACTAACATTATCTTTACTGGCTATAACAAGTATCGCACACGCAGAAGACGAGGTTTCAACTCAAGAGCTTGATGAAATTCAAGTCAAAGGCAAACACATTGCCAAAGAGAAAAAAGTTTTTACCGAAGGCCAAGCCAAAAGTTCGCGTGAACGCGTTTATCAATCCAGCGAAAACATCGATACCATCGTTCGGAGCATGCCCGGCGTTTTCACCCAACAAGACAAGGGATCGGGGGTATTGGCGGTCAATATCCGTGGCGATAGCGGTTTGGGACGTGTCAATACGATGGTTGACGGCGTAACCCAAACCTTCTATTCCACTTCTGCCGATGCCGGACGCAGCGGCAGCTCCTCGCAATTCGGTACGGCACTGGATCCCAATTTTATTGCCGGCGTGGATGTAACCAAAGGCAGTTTCACAGGTGCCAACGGCATCAATGCCTTATCCGGTACAGCCAATTTCCGTACTTTGCGGGTAGACGATGTGGTACACGGAAACAATACCTTCGGCCTCTTGACCAAAGGATTGACCGGCACAAACAGCACCAAAAGCAACTTTATGGCAACCGGAGCAGTACAAAAATGGTTTGACAGCGGTGCGCGCCTTGGCGCGTTATATGGCTACAGCCACCGTAATGTCGAGCAAAACTATAAAGTAGGCGACGGCGGTCAGCGTATCGGCAATTTTGGCGAAGAATATTTGGACCGTAAAAAACAAGAATATTTTGAACGCAACTTATTAAAATTCGACCAAGGGCAAAATCGTTGGGTTCGCGACTTTTCCAAGCGCAATGCGGTCGGTAAAAGCTATTGGGACTACCCTTTCTCCAAAAAATATAACGATCCTGAAGTTTTACAAAGAGATTATGTCGATGACTTGGAAAGAGGCTGGAAAGAGAATTTGGCACCGCAATGGGATCTGACTCCAATCGACCCGACCAGCCTGCAACAACGCTCAAACAGCCATTTGGTCAAAGTGGAATACGAAAACGACAACAACAAGCTGAACCTTCAGCTTCGTACCATGAACAACCGTATCGGCAGCCGCAAAGTAGAAAACCGCAACTACCAAGCCAATTACAACTTAAACATTGGCGATTATGTCGATTTAAACGTGTTGGCCGCCCATAATTTGGGAAAACAAAAATATCCGAAAAACTCACGTTTTTCAGGATGGGGACTGCTTGATTATTTGGAAACCAAAAATACGGCCAATCTTTTGGATATCAACAACAGCTTTTCTTTCAAACTTCCCCAAAAAACAGATTTAAAAACTACTGTCGGTTTCAATTTCTTTAAAAACCAATACAGTAAAAACCGCTTTCCGGAAGAGCTGAGCCTGTTTTATGACGGCCCGGATCAAGATGCCGGCCTGTACAGCTTTTTAGGCCGCTTCAAAGGCGACAAAGGAATATTTCCTCAAAAATCAACCATATTGCAACCTTCAGGCCAGCAAAAATTCAATACGTTCTATTTTGATACTTCCTTGAAAAAAGGCATTTATCAATTGAATTACAGCGCCAATATGGTCAACTACCGCTACAAGGGCGAATATACCGACTACTTCAATACCCAAGAAGACTTTAAAAAAGCATTTGGAGAAGATTCTGAAATTTATAAACAGCATTGCACGCCAAGCTGCGACCTTTACGAACCGGTTTATACCAAATCCGGTAAAAAGCATGCGGTAAACCATTCGGTGGCATTAAACATCAATGTCAACGACTACTTTATGCCGTTTATCAGCTATTCGCGTACGCATAGAATGCCGAATATTCAAGAAATGTATTTTTCACAAATCGGCGACTCGGGCGTCAATACTGCCCTTAAGCCGGAACAGGCCAATACTTACCAAATAGGCTTCAATACCTTCAAAAAAGGGATTTTCAAGCCGGACGATGTATTGGGTTTCAAACTGGTCGCCTATCGCAGCAGGATAAACAACTATATCCACAATGTTTATGGCAAATGGTGGGATTTGGATAAAGCACCCAGCTGGGTAACCAGCACCGGCCTGCAATACTCTATCCAGCATCGAAACTATGCCAAACCTGTTCATAAAAATGGTTTGGAAGTGGAAATGAACTATGATTTCGGCCGCTTTTTTACAACCCTGTCTTACGCATATCAAAAAACCAACCAGCCGACCAATTATAGCGATGCCAGCGAATCGCCCCGCAACTCTTCTAAAGAAGACCAAATTAAACAGGGCTACGGCTTAAGCAAAATTTCACGCTTACCCCGAGATTATGGCCGTTTTGAATTAGGATCCCGATGGTTGGGCAACAAATTGACCATCGGCGGCATTATGCGCTATTACGGCAAAAGTACACGGGCGACGACTGAGGAGGAATTTGTTGACGGTACAACCGGCGCCAATACCTACTCTTCACATCAAATGGGCAGAAGAGTGATCAAAAAAACAGAAAGCATCAACAGACAGCCAATGATTTTTGATTTCTATGCCAATTATGAACCAAAGAAAAACCTTATTCTTCGTTTCGACATTCAAAATGCGTTCAATAAACGCTATGTCGATCCTTTGGATGCTGCAAACGATGCCGCAACCCAGCGCTATTTCAGCGTATTTGAAAGAAAAGGCGGTTGGGATGATGAGGAAGTCGAATGCGATGCCAACGGTTTATGCAATGGCAAATATGGCGGCACGACACGCTCCGTCTTGAACAACTACGCGCGCGGCAGGACTTTGCTGTTTACCATCAGTTATAAGTTCTAAACCTATCTATCAGTATTCTTAATATTGCACTGATTAAAAAGCCGACAAACACAATGTTTGCCGGCTTTTTTCAATATATTCTCAAAATTTTTTTCATCTATACACAACAAAAAACCTACCCTTGCGGGCAGGTTTTCAATAATGACGGATTACAGGCCGCTAAGACGGGCTGTATCGTGTGCAATCATCAATTCTTCATTGGTAGGAATCACAACGGCAACAGCTTTGCTGTCGGCAGTGGTAATCACACCGGCATTGCCGAAGCGGGCTTTCAGGTTGGCTTCTTGGTCAATGTACAGACCGAGGAAACCCAAGTAGCCCAATACACGTTCGCGGATGATGTCGGAGTTTTCACCGATACCGCCGGTGAAGACCAATGCGTCCAAACCGCCTGCCGCGACTGTCATGCTGCCGATGTATTTAGCCAAGCGGTAGATGAACATTTCCAAAGCCAGTTTGGCGCCTGGATGACCTTTTGCAGCTTCTTCTTCGATAGTACGGCAGTCATTGGACAAACCTGAAATACCGAGCAGACCTGATTTTTTGTTCAGCATGTCGGTGATTTGGGCGATGGTCATGTTGGCATTTTCAGCCAAGAAGCTGAAAACTGAAGGGTCGATATCGCCGCTGCGGGTACCCATAACCAAACCTTCCAGCGGAGTCAGACCCATGCTGGTATCGCGTGATTCGCCGTTGGCGACGGCGGTAATAGATGCGCCGTTACCCAAGTGGGCAATCACCATGCGCAGGTCTTTTTTGTCTTTGCCGAGGAAGCGTGCAGTTTCGTCAGAAACGAAGCGGTAGCTGGTACCGTGCGCACCGTAGCGGCGCAAGCCGTATTTTTCATACAACTCATGTGGAACAGCATATTTGTAAGCGTGTTCAGGCATGGTTTGATGGAATGCGGTGTCGAATACGACAACGTTCGGCAGGCCTTTGAAGATGCTTTGTGCAGCACGCAGACCCAAAAGGTGTGCCGGGTTGTGCAGAGGAGCAAGTGGAATACATTTTTCGATACCGTCGATAACTTCGTCAGTAACCAAAATGGATTCGCTGTACAATTCGCCGCCACTTACCACGCGGTGGCCGATCGCACCGATACGGGTGTCGAGGCCGTGGGCTTTGAGTTCGTCCATCAGGGCTTCTACCGCGCCGGTATGGTCTGGCTTGGCAGTCAATTCAACTTTATGTTTTTCGCCGTTGAATTTGAAGGTAATGTAGGCATCAGGCAGATTGAGTTTTTCTGCCAAGCAGCTCAGCAATACTTCGCCGCTGTCATTGTCCAATACGGCACCTTTGAGAGAAGAGCTGCCGCAGTTCAAAACCAAGATTAATTTTTGTGTCATTTTATGCTCCTTGAGGTTTCAGACGGCATTTTTTGTCGGGGCCTGACTGCTGCTCCGGCTATGTTGCACCCCTTGTGGGACGTAGTGGGTAGCGGTCTGAACAGATTAACAAAGTAAACGTCGTATTCTAACAAAAAATGTAATCGGCTGCTTGACTTAATATTTGATGTAAAATGGACGGAATTTTATTTTAGGCCGTATGAAAAAATGACGGCGTTTTTGAAGATTTCCCGATATGCATTATTTCAGTATCCATACTCAAGACGGCGAACACGCCGGATTTTTTATTATGTTAGCAGATGATGAATCGCAAAATCCGCCGCAAAGCGGACGCTTTGTAATCAAGCTGCAAAACGAAGATGCAGCCGAAGCGGCGGTATTGTCGCCTTTTGAGCAAACCGATATCCCACAATACTGGCGCGTGGTTAAAGACCGTATCGAATTGTTTTTTGATGATAAAAATATTGGTGCGTTGCGCAACGAATACCTGACCATCAGCGGTAAAACCTTTATCCTGACCGATTTGACCGGAGCGATGTAATGGAAAGTATGTTTATCCTTGTCCCCATCAGCATTATTTTGGCCTTTATCATTGGTTGGTTTTTCTGGTGGTCGGGTAAAAACGGACAGTTTGACGACCTTGAAGGACCTGCGCACCGCATTTTGATGGACGATGACTCCACTGAAAAACTGATCGAAAAAGACGAAGACAAAGAATCCAAACAATGAGCCTTAAAAAAGACAATCTGAATTTCCACACGACCCGCCGTTTTGCGCCGCTCTTTGGGACGCAGTTTTTGGGCGCGTTGAACGATAATATGTTCAAAACCGCATTATTCGTGATGATCAGTTTTTACGGTTTGGGTAAAAACGACTTTCTGCCGCCCAGCCAAATGCTGAATTTGGGTGCGATGCTGTTTATTCTGCCCTACTTCCTGTTTTCCGCGCTGTCAGGACAGCTGAGCAACAAATTCGATAAAGCAGTTTTAGCACGCTGGATCAAGCTGTTGGAAATCATCATCATGGCAGTGGCGGCGTATAGCTTCTACATCCAATCCGCGCCTTTGCTTTTAATCTGCCTGTTTTGCATGGGTACGCAATCGACCTTGTTCGGCCCTCTGAAATATGCCATTTTGCCCGATTACCTCAACGACAAAGAGCTGATTATGGGCAACAGCCTGATTGAATCGGGTACGTTTATCGCCATCTTGCTCGGTCAAATTTTGGGCACCGCAGTCGCAGGCATTCCTCCGTATATTGTTGGCGGTTTGGTGTTATTGGTCGCCGTCGGCGGCACGATGACCAGCCTGTTTATGCCGTCTGTACCCGCTAAAATGCCGGACACAAAAATCGAATGGAACATCATCAAAGGCACGAATTCGCTGATTCGTGAAGCGGCAGCCGATCGCCCCGTATTTACTTCCATCATCGGTATTTCATGGTTTTGGTTTGTCGGCTCGGTTTATACCACCCAACTGCCGACGTTCACGCAAATCCATTTGGGCGGCAACGATAATGTGTTCAACCTGATGTTGGCGCTGTTCTCCATCGGCATCGCCATCGGCTCGGTGTTATGCGCCAAACTCAGCCACGAGCGCCTGATTTTGGGCTTGGTTACCATCGGCACTCTGGGGCTGACGGTCTGTGGATTATTGCTGGTGTGGCTGACCCAAGGCCAACGCTTTACCGAATTAAACGGCATTATTTGGTTTTTATCGCAAGCCCAAGCGTATCCGATTATGCTCGTGATGTCGGCCATCGGCTTTTTCGGCGGTTTCTTCTCCGTACCGCTCTACACTTGGCTGCAAACTGCCAGCAGCGAAACCTTCCGCGCCCATGCTGTTGCCGCCAACAACATCATCAACGGCGTGTTTATGGTGTCGGCTGCCATTTTGAGCGCGGTTTTGCTGATGTTGTTCAACAGCATCACGCTGCTGTATTTGATTGTTGCCGTAGGTAATATTCCGTTGATTGTTTACCTCATCAAACGGGAACCGAAATTTATCGGGGATTTGACCGCTTTGTTGAAAATCAGCAAATAAGGCCGTCTGAAATGTATCCCCACCATGCACATTTTCACTGTTCAATCGCGTGGACAGCTTGTGCATAAATCAGATTACTGTCTGATTTAAAATTAAAAAACACATCTGCCTAAATTTTAAGCACAACTTTACCGCCAAACAAAATGCACATTTTCCCCAAACAAGCGTGTGCAAAGGCTGTGAATAAGTAAGCTTAATAATTGATATTTCAAAGAAAGACGATAATTGATTAATTTTTAGGCAGTTTATTAAAGGCCGTCTGAAACCTTTTTCAGACGGCCTGAGAGTATAATAACCACCTACCTTATAGTTCCCAAACGATATGATTTACCCATGGCATGAAACCCAATGGCAACAGCTCGCCGCCCATTGGCAAAACCGTCCCAACGCTTGGCTGTTTACCGGCAAAGAAAATACCGGCAAAACCGAGTTTGCCCGCTTTGTCGCGCAGGCATTGCTGTGCGAATCGCCCAAGTCCGGTCATGAACCCTGCGGCGAGTGTGCTTCGTGTCATTTATTCAGCCAAAATACCCATCCCGACTTTTATGAACTCACGCCGGAAATTCCCGAAGGCGAGGCAACAGGACGCAAACTCCTGCAAATCAAAATCGATGCCGTGCGCGATATTGTGGAAAACATTTACCTGACTGCTGTCCGTGGCGGCCTGCGCGTGGTATTGGTGCATCCGGCGGAAAGCATGAACACACAGGCGGCAAACGGTTTGTTGAAAGCTCTGGAAGAGCCGCCGCAACACGTCGTTTTCCTGCTCGTTACCCATGCACGCGACAAACTCCTGCCCACCATCAAAAGCCGTTGCCGCCAGATGGTGCTGCCCTCGCCTACCCATGAGCAGGCTGCGGCATACCTGCGCCAACAGGGCGTGGAAAATGCCGAAGCCATGTTGGCATTCCACAGCGGCGCACCTTTATTCACGCCGACTCCAGAATTGGACGCATTACGCGAAGAGTTGCTGACGCTGCTGGCTGCCCCGCGCCTGTTGGCCATACTCGACTACGCCGCCGCGTTCGACAAACAAAAACAACCGCTGGCCGTTTTCATCGACTGGCTGCAAAAGTGGCTGATGGATGTCGGCTTGGCACAACAAAACATGGCGCCGCTTTATTATCCGCACCATGCCCAAGCCCTGCTTCAGACAGCCTCTAAAACCGATTCACGCAAGCTGTTTGCCCTATTGGGCCGTCTGAACGCGCTCAACCCTTACGGATATCATACCTTGAGTGTTAAAATGCAGCTTGAGTATCTGCTTATCGAATATTTGGATTTTTGGCAAAACAAACCCTAACAGGTAATCAATGATGAATAAAAAAGACATTCCGGCGAAGATGTTGGCTTTGCAACTCAAAGACCCCAATTTGTTGTACAACTGCTATATGCCGTTTTTAGAACACGGCGGCCTGTTCGTACCGACCGATGACGTATTCTCACTAGGCGAAGACATCCTCTTGGCCGTCGAAATCGCCGACTATCCCAAACGCTTCCTGCCAACCAAAGTCGTTTGGATCAATCCGGCGCGCACTTCAGCCCACCGTCCCAAAGGCGTAGGACTTGCATTCTCCGAACACGAAAGCTGCCTGCAGGCAAAAAACCTGATCGAAGCCGAGCTTGGCCCGCGTCTGCGCAGCGACCGCACTACTTTTACCCTGTAATAAATACCATGTATTTAATCGATTCACATTGCCATCTCAACTTTGACGGCTTAAAAGACCGCCTGCCCGAAGTCTTTGCCAACATGGAAGCGCAAAGCGTCAAACAGGCGCTTGCCATCAGCGTCAGCAAACAAAGTTTTGCCGAAGTCTTCGACATTGCTCAGGCAAACGACCACATCTACTGCACCATCGGCATACATCCCGACAGCCAAGAAGCAGAAGAATTTACCATTGCCGAAATGGTAGAAGCGGCCAAACATCCCAAAATCGTCGGTATCGGCGAAACCGGTTTGGACTATTACTGGTGCAAAGGCGATTTGTCATGGCAACATCAACGCTTTACCGACCATATCCAAGCCGCCAACGAAAGCGGCCTACCCGTTATCGTCCACACACGCGATGCAGCCGAAGACACATTGCGGATTTTGAAAGAGTGCCACACCAACTCCGGCGTGATTCACTGCTTCTCTGAAGACGTCGCCTTTGCCAAAGCCGCTTTGGATTTGGGCATGTATATCTCCTTCTCCGGCATTGTAACGTTTAAAAATGCACCGCTGATACAGGAAGCCGCCAAATACGTCCCTGCCGATAGAATCTTGGTAGAAACCGATGCGCCCTTCCTCGCGCCGGTTCCCAAGCGCGGCAAACAAAACGAGCCGTCCTACGTCCGCTATACGGCTGAGTTCTTAGCCAATCTGCGCGGCGAGAGCTTGGAAACATTGGCACAAAACACCAGCGACAATTTCTATCGCCTGTTTAAGAAAGTACCCGATGGCCGTCTGAACAATGGCTAGGTCTCAAAGTCTCTAAACATTGGCTCTGCCAACCCGTCATCAGGATTCTGCCTCAAACTCAACGGTAAACTCGAAATGGCTTGAGACAGAAACGCAATCGGCTTGCGCTATCTTCAGAACGGCAAACTTTTGAAGAATGGGAATATTCCCATCAACACAATAAATAAGTTTAAATTCAAAATATTGCTTTCCTAAGCCCAGCAAAGCTCAAGGCCGTCTGAAAGTATTTTCAGACGGCCTCTTGCTTATTTTACCGATAGGATGTAAAACCTATCCTTCGAAATAAACGGTTCATCGAAACCGTACATCAATCGACACAATATGGACACAAACTCCGAAATGCACACCCACCCTAATTTTTACGCTATGCTGACTGCAGCCTGCCAAAAAAACGGTAAAGGCACAGTCATTTTCAACGACAAAGAAAAAATCAGCTATTCCTCCCTCAAACGCGAAGTAGAAACCGTCGCCGCCTATCTGCAACACCAAGGCGTACAATATGGCGACAGGGTTGCCCTTGTCGTTTCCAACTCTCCCGAATTTATTGCCGCCTATTTCGCCATTACCTCTATCGGCGCGGTAGCCGTCCCACTCAACGTCTTTTTGAAAAGCGAAGAATTTTCCTACATCCTCAATGACTGCGGCGCACGCTTTATGTTCGCATCCGCGCCGTTGGCCAAAGAACTCAAAAACATCAAAACCAAAACCAAAGTCAATAAAATCATCTGGATTGGTGAAACCAACGCCGCCAGTGGCGATGACAGCTATTTCGATGCCGCGCGTACATTCCCCGGCAAGCCGAATCTGAGCCGTCAGCCGTCCGTCAACGATTTGGCGCACATTATCTACACCTCCGGCACAACCGGCCACCCCAAAGGCGCATTAATCAGTTACAGCAACCTGTTTTCCAATCTTTCGGGCATCGAACAAATTTTCCAAATTTCGCAAAAAGACCGCTTCGTCGTCTTCTTGCCCATGTTCCACAGCTTTACGCTGACCGCCATGGTTTTACTGCCGATATCTCAAGCCTGCTCGATTATTTTGGTCAAATCCGTCTTCCCGTTCTCCAACGTGTTGAAACAGGTTTTGCTCAAACGCGCTACCATTTTCCTCGGCGTACCGGCTATTTACACCGCCATGAGTAAAGCCAAAATCCCTTGGTATTTCAGATGGTTTAACCGAGTCCGCCTGTTTATCAGCGGCGGCGCACCTTTGGCCGGACAAACCATTGACGATTTCAAAGCCAAATTCCCACGTGCCAAATTGCTGGAAGGCTACGGCTTGAGCGAATGCTCACCCGTCGTGGCCGTCAATACGCCTGAGCGCCAAAAAACTGCCAGCGTCGGCGTCGCCCTGCCCGGCCTGACCGTAAAAGCCGTCGATGACGAATTAATCGAAGTGCCGCGCGGCGAAGTGGGCGAACTCATCATCAAAGGCGGCTCGGTCATGCAAGGCTACCTCAATATGCCTGACGCCACAGATGAAACCATCGTCAACGGTTGGCTGAAAACCGGCGACTTCGTTACCATAGACGAAGACGGCTTCATCTTCATCGTCGACCGCAAAAAAGACCTGATTATCTCCAAAGGCCAAAACGTCTATCCGCGCGAAATCGAAGAAGCCATCTACAAGCTTGAAGCCGTGGAAGCCGCCGCCGTAATCGGCGTGAAAGACCAATACGCCGATGAAGAAATCATTGCCTTTATCCAACTCAAAGAAGGCATGAAACTGGAAGAAGCCGAAGTCCGCAGCCACCTGCGCGGCCTGTTGGCAAACTTTAAAATCCCCAAACAAATCATCTTCCAAGACGAGCTGCCGCGCAATGCCACAGGCAAAGTGTTAAAACGCAAACTCAAAGAACAGTTTCAAGACTAAACCGCTGTTTCAGACGGCCTCTTGATTCATGCAGGCCGTCTGAAAACCTGTCATCAACAAACTTTTCAGACGGCCACGACCATGACTACACCTATACTCGAAATCGAAAACCTAAACGGCTCCTTTCCGAGCAAACAAGTTTTGCACGATATCAACCTTACCCTGCAACCTGGCCGCAAACTGGCATTGGTCGGCGAGAGCGGCAGCGGCAAAACCGTATTGTCGCAAGGCATTATGCGCCTCAATCCGATGGTTACCTTTGAAGGCAGTCTGAAATATTGCGGAACCAATCTGCTGACCCAGCCCGAACGCGCCCTGCAAAAACTGCGCGGCCGCGAAATCGGCATGGTGTTTCAAGAACCCATGACCGCCCTCAACCCCGTCATGCGTGTCGGCGAACAAATCGCCGAAGTCCTGTCCCTGCATTTGGGTTTGGATAAAAAACAGGCATGGGCGCGCGCTATCGAACTCCTGGACGAAACCGGCATCCACCAGCCCGATCAAAAAGCCCAAGCCTACCCTTTCCAACTTTCCGGCGGCCAACGCCAACGCGCCATGATTGCCATGGCCGTATCAGCCCAGCCTAAGCTCCTGATTGCCGACGAACCGACCACTGCTTTGGACGTTGCCGTTCAAGCCCAAATTCTCGACCTGCTCTCACGCCTGCAGGAAGACCACGGCATGACCATGCTCTACATTACGCACGACTTGAACCTTGTACGCCGTTTTGCCGATGATGTCGCCGTTATGCGTAACGGCCGTATTCTCGAAACCGGCAAAGCAAACGAAGTCTTCGCCAATCCGCAGCACGAATACACCAAAATGCTGCTCAACGCTGGCACAATGCGCAAAGTGGCTCCTTTACCTGCAAACCCAGCCACCGTACTCAAGGCCGAACAAATCGCCTTTTCCATCAAAGAATCAGACGGCTGGTTTAAAAAACGCGATAAAACCATTCTCAACCCCATTTCTTTCGATCTCAAATCGGGGGAGACATTGGGCATCATTGGCGAAAGCGGTTGCGGCAAAACCACGCTGGCGAAAGCCGTTATGCACCTTATCGATTCCGAAGGCAGCCTGATTGTCAACGGCGAGCCATGGAAACGCGAATTGAGACGCGAAATCCAAATGGTGTTCCAAGACCCGTTCGGCGCATTCAATCCGCGCATGAACGTCTTCGATACCGTTTCAGAGGCCTTACGCGTACACGAACCTGAAATGCCGCGCGAAGAAATGCGCCGCCGCGTCGAGGAAGTCCTCAAACAAGTCGGTCTGCCCGAAGACGCACTCGAACGCTATCCGCACGCATTCTCCGGCGGCCAGCGCCAACGCCTCGCCATCGCCCGCGCCATCATTGTCCGTCCGAAAATCCTCGTATTAGATGAACCAACCAGCGCGCTTGATGTCCAATGGCAACAACAAATCCTTGAATTGCTCAGCGGCCTGCAAAAAGAATACGGCCTCGCCTTCATCATCATCAGCCACGACCTCGCCGTGATCCGCGCCATTTCCCACCGCGTGATGGTGTTGAAAGACGGCAAAATCGTTGAAGAAGGCGAATGTGAAAACGTGTTTGCCAATCCAAGCAGCGACTACACACGCCATTTGATTGCCCACTCCGGCCACATGGTTCAAGAGGCCGTCTGAATCTTTAAAGATTACGATAGACGCATTTCAAAAAAACTATTACCGGGTGGCGGCACTTGAAATTTTCCCTGTCTGCCACTATTCTGAACAACATATTTATCGATCCCCATTTAAAAGGAAACAAACATGAGCAGCGAATTGATTATCCACGCCAGCGATGCCAGCTTCGAACAAGACGTTTTGAAATCCGACGTACCTGTATTGCTGGACTTTTGGGCACCATGGTGCGGCCCTTGCAAAATGATTGCCCCAATCTTGGACGACATCGCATCCGAATTCCAAGGCCGTCTGAAAGTCGTTAAAATCAACATCGACGACAATGAAGCCACTCCTGCCAAATTTGGCGTTCGCGGCATCCCTACCCTGATGGTGTTCAAAAACGGCGAAAACGTTGCCACTAAAGTCGGCGCATTGGCTAAAGGTCAACTGACTGCATTCGTTGAAGCTTCTATCGCTTAAGGCTTTAAGTATATAAAAAGGCCGTCTGAAAATTGTTTTCAGACGGCCTTTTTTGTATTCATTAAGCAGCCAATGGTTTCAAAGTCAGGCTGATATTTTCAGCTTTCACTTTAAACAGCAAATCAATATTCGGATGTTTGCCCGGATTGGCTTCGGCATCGGCAACATGCTCGGCAAACCATGCCAAGCCGCGTTCTGCCGCCGCTGCGTCCAACTTGCCGTCAAACTCTTGCGCCAAAGCATGGTAAAGCTTGAGCGAGCCTTGTTTGCCGGGTGCATTGGGAATGTGATGAACCACATTGCCCTCTTTATCGAGAATATCCAAGCCGCTCAAATGATCGATGGCAGGCATGGTGGCCAGATTATCTTGGAAGCTCATGATTGTCCTTTCTGATGTGGGTTTTAAAGCAAACCATATAACAAGGCCGTCTGAAAGTTTAGGTTTGACACTTTTCAGACGGCCTTAAACATTTCAATTAACGTGTACCGAAAATCTTATCGCCGGCATCGCCCAAGCCTGGGATGATGTAGCCGTGTTCATTCAAGTGGCTGTCGAGTGCGGCAGTGTAGATGGTTACATCAGGATGCGCATCATTGACGGCTTTCACGCCTTCCGGAGCGGCAACCAATACCAATGCTTTGATATTGCTGCAACCTTTGGCTTTCAGCAAGTCGATGGTCGCAACCATAGAGCCGCCGGTCGCCAACATCGGGTCGATAATCAGGGCAGGACGCTCGGCCATGCTGTCAACGAATTTCTCAAAGTAAGAAACCGGTTTCAGCGTTTCTTCATCGCGCTGCAAGCCGACAACGCTGATTTTAGCGGTAGGAATCAGGTCGAGTACACCGTCGAGCATGCCCAAACCGGCTCGCAAAATAGGGACAACGGTCAAGGTTTTGCCTTTGATACGGTCGCCTTCGATAGAGCCACACCAACCGTCGATGATGTATTTTTCGGTTTCGAAGTCGCGGCTGGCTTCGTATGCCATCAGGCGTGCCAGCTCGGTAGTGAGCGTGCGGAATTTGTAGGTGCTGCATTCTGCCTCGCGCATCAAAGTCAGTTTATGGCGGACGAGGGGATGATTGATGACGGTAACGTTCATTTTCTGTATTTCCGAGTTTCGTTGACGGAGTGAATTATACTTTTTTTCACGAATAGCGGAAAGGGTATGTTTCGTGCGAAAGGCCGTCTGAATCAGGGTTTCAGACGGCCTTTGTCAACAATTTTACATTACGGAATATTGTGGATAATTAAGCTTTCAGCAATTCTTGCAGTTCGCCGGCTTCGTACATTTCCATCAAAATGTCAGAACCGCCGACAAATTCGCCGTTGACGTACAGTTGAGGAATAGTCGGCCAGTCGCTGTATTCTTTAATGCCTTGGCGTACGGCATCGTTTTCCAATACGTTGACAGTCACATAGTCGGTGCAACCTGCCGCATTCAGGATTTGTACGGCACGGGAAGAGAAACCGCATTGTGGGAACTGCTTCGTACCTTTCATGAACAATACGACGCGGTGGGTGGTTACGACTTCTTTGATTTGATCGTGGATAGAGGACATGTGTGTTCCTTTTACTAAATCGGTTGTTCGGGGAAAATCAAATTTCCCGCCATTATACGCAAATTGATGAAGTTGAGGGGCATTTATCAACGTCGGATCTGACCGTTGCCGTTGATGTAGAACTTGGTCGAAGTCAACGCTTCCAAACCCATCGGGCCGCGGGCGTGCATTTTTTGGGTGGAAATCCCGATTTCCGCGCCCAATCCGAAAACAAAGCCGTCGGTGAACCGAGTGGACGCATTGACATAAACCGCCGCCGCATCAATGCTTTCTTGGAAAAACTCGGCATGGGCAATGCTTTGGGTCACAATCGCTTCCGAGTGATGCGTCGTATGGCCGTTAATCCAATCGACGGCTTCTTCCACTGTTTTCACTATTTTGACCGACATAATATAGTCAAGAAACTCGGTGCTGTAATCTTCCTCGGTTGCCAAGATAGCATTTTTAAACATACGTAATGCTTCCTGATCGGCTCTAAATTCGACCGGATGTACTTTGGCAACGGCTTCTTCCAGTTTGGGCAAAAACGCTTCCGCTATCTTTTCGTGGACAACCAAAGACTCCGCGGTATTGCACACGCTCGGACGCTGCGTTTTCGCGTTCACGACGATATCGACCGCCATCTCCAAATCGGCACTGTCGTCCACATAAATATGGCAATTACCGACCCCGGTTTCAATGACGGGAACTTTCGATTTCTCTTTCACCGTCTGAATCAAGCGCGCGCCGCCGCGCGGAATCAGTACATCAATATAATCGACTGCCTGCATCAATTCCTCGGCAGCAGCATGACTGGTATCTTCGACCAGCTGCACCACATCGGCATCCATCCCCGCTTTTACCAAAGTCTGCCTGATGACGGCAATCAATGCGGTATTGGAATGGATGGCATCGCGACCGCCGCGCAAAATAATGGCATTGCCGGTTTTAAAGGCCAGAGAGAACGCATCGACCGAAACATTCGGGCGGCTTTCAAAAATCATGGCAACCACGCCCAAAGGCACGCGTTTTTGAATAATTTTCAAACCGTCCAGATTGGTATAGCCGCGGACAACCTGCCCAATCGGGTCCTGTAAATCGGCAACCTGCCCAACGCCTTCCGCAATGCCTTTGATGCGTTCATGATTCAAGCGCAGCCTGTCGAGCATAATGTCCGAAATGCCGTTTTCTTTTGCAGCGGCCAAATCGCGGGCATTTTCCGCCAAAATTATCTCAGCCTGTTCAACCAACGCCGTTGCGACCTGACGCAGCAGATTGTTTTTTTCTACGCTTCCCAAGCTGATTAACGTTTTACTGGCTTTTTGGGCATTCTTGCCCAACTGTTCGATATAGCTCATCAAACCTCCCTATTTCTCTTGTGCAAACCAAGTTCCGATAGGCGCGCCATCTAAAACCTGAAGAATATCGCGCGGATTAGCGCTGTTCATCAACACCATCTGGCCGTGATGTTCAAACATCATCTGCGCGCTCTTAATCTTACTGAGCATGCCGCCCGTACCAAACTTACTGCCCGAGCCGCCGGCAGAAGCAATAATTTCTTCGGTAATATCTGCAACATGGCTGCGCAGCTTGGCATCGGCGTGAACGGCCGGATTTTTATCAAACAAACCGTCGATATCGGACAACATAATCAGCAAATCGGCTTTAACGATTTTCGCCACGACTGCCGACAAACGGTCGTTATCGCCAAATTTGGTCGCATGGTCCATCTCGTCCACGCTGACCGCGTCGTTCTCATTGACAATAGGGATGACGCCGATGGAAAGCAGGGATTCAAAAGCATTGGTAACGTTTGCCAAACTTTCCGGATATTCGACCACATCACGCGTCAGCAGGATTTGCGATACAGTCATCCGATAATGGGAAAAAATCTGCGAGTAAAGGCTCATCATGGCCACTTGGCCGACGCTGGAAACAGCCTGTTGCTGCGCCATTTCCGCCGGACGTTTTTCCATGTTGAGGACATTCAGCCCGAAGCCCATCGCGCCGGAAGACACCAGCACAATTTCTTTGCCCTTACTGACCAAACTGGAAATGACAAAGGCCAGTTGGTCGATTTTTGCCAAATTGATTTTGCCGTTTGGCAACACCAAAGAACTGGTTCCGATCTTAATGACAATGCGTTTTACTGCTTCAAAATCTCGTTTCATTATTCTCCTCTGCTTTCTATTTTTATGATTGCACGCGGCATTATTTCAGCCAAGCTAATCCACATCATAACTGCGAAGCAATAGAAAATACAGACAAAATTAAAAATGCTCCCTTTAAAAGCCGTATTTTCAGCTCTTATCCGAATCCGTTAACAACAAAACAAAAGGCCGTCTGAAACCCTATTTCAGGTTTCAGACGGCCTTTTACCGATTGTTGAGAATCCGGCCTGCCACGAAAAATACAGGCCGTTCCCTACAAACGCTTATTGGTGTTCAGAAATAATTTTCAGCATTTGCGCCAATACTTTAGGATTGGCCGCAACGATGTCGCCGCTTTCCAACCAGCCTTCATTACCGGACATATCGGTAACGATACCGCCTGCTTCTTGGACAATCAATGCACCGGCGGCAATATCCCAAGGTTTGAGGTTGAACTCGAAGAAACCGTCCAAACGGCCGGCAGCAACGGCACACAAATCCAAAGAAGCCGCGCCTTCACGACGGCCGCCGGCGGTTTTTGCCAAGAAATCTTTCAAAATCGCCAGATATTTGTCCATCATGCTTTGATCGACAACAGGGAAGCCGGTACCGATCAGGCAGCGGTTCAATTCGATGCGGTTGGAAACGCGAATGCGGCGGTCGTTGAGCAACGCGCCTTTGCCGCGGGAAGCCATGTATACGTCGTTGCGCTCAGGTGCGTACACCAAAGCTTCTTGCAACACGCCTTTGTGCAGGAGTGCCATAGAGATGGCGTATTGAGGATGGCCGTGGAGGAAGTTGGTTGTGCCGTCGAGCGGGTCGATAATCCATTCGTACTCGGCGGTGGCTTTACCGTGGGAGCCGCCTTCTTCGCAAGTGATTTTGTGATGCGGATAGGCTTCTTTAAGCGCCTCCACCAAAATCATCTCGGAGCTGCGGTCAACATCGGAAACGAAGTCGTTGAATGCTTTGCTGTCTACTTTGACGGCATCCAGATTGCCGGCGGCGCGAATCATCATTTGCCCTGCTTTACGGGCGGCTTTGAAAGCGGTATTTAAAAACGGATTCATGGTTTTCTTTCTAATTCAGGTAAAATACGCCCTAATGCGCCGAACATGGCACACAAGAGGCTGTTAATCGTTTCCGATGCTGTTAAAGAACATTTCAGACGGCATGGAAAAAGGCCGTCTGAAAACAAAAAGATGGCGCATTATACCTGATTCCCGTACAAACAGAAAACAAAACATGACTTCCGAAAAACCTGCCCTGCCCGTTTATCTGGACAACATCCGCATCATCCTCACGCGCACCAGCCATCCCGCCAATATCGGCTCCGCCGCGCGCGCCATGAAAACAATGGGCCTGCACAAACTGACCATCGTTGCCCCCAATCTGATGGCAACGCCGATGACGGAAAATCCGCCCGTATTTAATCCGGAGCATCCGCAATCGTTTAAATTACCGGAAGAAAGTTTCATCCTCGCTTCCGGCGCGGCAGACGTTTTGGAAAATGCCACCATTGCCGCCTCTTTGGACGAAGCCCTTGCCGACACTACCATCGCCTGCGCCTTGACCAGCCGCCGCCGCGAAATCACCGCCCCGCTGCAAACGCCGCGCAATTTGGTACCCGAATTACTGCAGGCCGCCAACCGAGGCGAGAAAGTGGCACTGGTTTTCGGCAACGAGACTTTCGGCTTGAGCATCGAAGAAGTCCAAGCCTGCAACCGACTGATGACCATCAACGGCAATCCCGACTATTTCTCACTCAACCTCGCCCAAGCCGTTCAGGTCGTGTGCTACGAAATCTTCAGCCAAACCGATTCGCCCATGACCCACCTGCAACAGGAAGACCACGCCGCGACCCACGAACAAATCAAAGGCATGGTCGCCCACATGGAAAGCGTGATGAACGACATCGGCTTTTTCAACCGCCGCAACGGCGAACGCCTGATGCGCCGTATGCAGAGCCTGTTCGGACGCGCCAACACGCAAACCGAAGACATCGATATCCTGCGCGGTTTTTTCAATACCGTCAGCCACCGTATCCATAAAAAAGACTGATTAAGGCCGTCTGAAAACGTTTCCAGCTTTTCAGACGGCATGACTGATATTCGGATAAGCATGAATTACGCCCTAGACGCATTATGGTGGAAACTCACCAGCCAACCCGTCCGCGACCTCGCCTCGCTGCTGACTGCGCCGCCTTTGTGGCAAAGCGGTTGCGAATTAAGCGTGCGCGAATTATTGGGGGAACACGGTTTCCGTTACCTTTTGGCATTGGATGCCGATCCCGCGCCGCTAACGGATTACCTTGCCCAACGCGCCCCATTCGGACACCGTCTCGGCATTTATGCCGAAGAGCTGCTGGCTTTCTGGTTTGCCAACGCGTCGCATGCCAAACTGCACGCATACAATCTGCCCGTTTTTTCAGACGGCCAAACCTTAGGCGCTGCGGATTTCGTCGTTTCCCTCAACCAACAGCCCTACCATATCGAGCTGGCGTGTAAATACTACGGCGGAGACCAAGTGCAGAACCTGCGCGGCCTCAATCCTAAAGACACGCTGACGGACAAAGCCGCCAAACTTGTACAGCAATCCCAGCTGCTGCATACGCCGCAAGGCAAAGCAACCTTAACTACACAAGGTCTGCCGGAAAATCTGCTCCCTGCTTCCATCGTGCGCGGCATTGGATTTTTTCCACGAGGTTTCCATGCTTTTGAGCCGCCACTTAATCCATACGGCTGGCGCGGCATCTATATTCAAGATTGGGCGGAATACGGGTTTGAACGCCAAGAAGCCCGCTACCACCTGCTCGACCGCATGGCCTACCTCGCGCCTGCGCGTGTCGCCGAAACCGAAACATTAAACGAAACCGAAATCCGCCATATCGACCAAGGCTTGATTGCCGTTTTGGAATTACGGCCGGACGGCTTTTGGCACGAAATCGAACGCATCATGAAGGCCGTCTGAAACCATTTACTAACTTTAAGAGAACCCATTACATTATGAACGCCGCACAACTTGACCATACCGCCAAAGTTTTGGCTGAAATGCTGACTTTCAAACAGCCTTCCGATGCCGTCCTTTCCGCCTATTTCCGCGAACACGAAAAGCTCGGCCGCCAAGACCGCCACGAAATCGCCGAAACCGCCTTTGCCGCGCTGCGCCACTATCAAAAAATCAGCACTGTCCTGCGCCGTCCGCACGCGCAGCCGCGCAAAGCCGTACTCGCCGCACTGGTTCTCGGCAGAAGCACCAACATCAGCCAAATCAAAGACTTGCTTGATGAAGAAGAAACAGCGTTCCTCGGCAATTTGAAAGCCCGTAAAACTGAGTTTTCAGACGGCCTGAATACGGCCGCAGAATTGCCGCAATGGCTGGTGGAACAACTGCAACAGCATTGGAGCAAAGAAGAAATCCTCGCCTTCGGCCGCAGCATCAACCAACCTGCCCCGCTCGACATCCGCGTCAATACCTTGAAAGGCAAACGAGATAAAGTGCTGCCATTATTGCAAGCCGAAAGTGCCGATGCGGAGGCAACGCCTTATTCTCCTTGGGGCATCCGCCTGAAAAACAAAATCGCGCTTAACAAACACGAACTGTTTTTGGACGGCACGCTGGAAGTCCAAGACGAAGGCAGCCAGCTGCTTGCCTTATTGGTGGGCGCAAAACGCGGCGAAATCATTGTCGATTTCTGTGCCGGCGCCGGCGGTAAAACCTTGGCTGTCGGTGCGCAAATGGCCAATAAAGGCAGAATCTACGCCTTCGACATCGCCGAAAAACGCCTTGCCAACCTCAAACCGCGCATGACCCGCGCCGGACTGACCAACATCCACCCCGAACGCATCAGCAGCGAACACGATACCCGTATCGCCCGACTAACAGGCAAAGCAGACCGTGTGTTGGTGGACGCGCCCTGCTCCGGTTTGGGTACTTTACGCCGCAATCCCGACCTTAAATACCGCCAATCCGCAGAGACCGTGGCCAACCTTTTGGAACAGCAACACAGCATCCTCGATGCCGCCTCCAAACTGGTAAAACCGCAAGGCCGTTTGGTTTACGCCACCTGCAGCGTGTTGCCGGAAGAAAACGAGCTGCAAGTCGAACGTTTCCTGTCCGAGCATCTCGAGTTTGAACTCGTTAACGGCGCCGAACTGCTGCAAAGCCTGAAGATCGATTTGGATACCGGAAAATACCTGCGCCTCAACTCTGGAGAACACCAAACCGACGGCTTCTTTGCCGCTGTATTGCAACGTAAGGATTAAGGTTGAAAAAGGCCGTCTGAAATCCTTTCAGACGGCCTTTTTGATAGATTTTTTACATTAAAATCATTAGAAACGATAGTCGCGCTCTGCAATAATATACTTTAAGGCATGTATCTCGACCTTTTATCAGAATATTGTGAAAAGCTGGAAAAAATGCTCTATGCTTTGTAAATGTATGTGTTCTCGTTCAAAATTCGCCCGGTCATGCCTCAGGCGATACCCGATACGGACAACGATAATATATAAATCATTTGGTTAAAAATCATGTCGCATATTTATTCTTCCCCCACAAAGCCCCGTTTATTGTCATCGGCCGTTGCCGTCGCCTGCTGTCTGCTGCCGTTTCAGACGGCCTATGCATACAGCCTGCAAGACATCCTCAGGGACGCTTTAATCAGCGATCCGATTGTGCGTGAAGCCAAAGCCACTCAAGAAGCTGCGCAAAGCACGACCAAAGCCACGCGTGCGCGCCATTATCCTGTCGTTACCCTGACCGGCACGAAAGTGCTGGCGCAACACAATAAATACAACAGCAACGACATGGATGACGGTATCGGCGTGCGCGGCAGCGTAAACATCTACTCATGGGGTGCAATTGAAGCCGCCGTCCGCCGCGACCGCAGCCGCGAAGAATACTATCAACACAAATACACCGAAAGCCAAGAGCAGCTGGGCAGCGATATCGGCCGCCTCTACCTGAGCGCATTGCGTGCAAAAGAAACCCTGATCCTCAACGAACAGACTTTGGCGCGCCATAACGCCCTCATAAAAACCCTGACCACAATCGTCAAACAGGATGCCGGTCGCAACTTTGAACTGATTGAAGCGCGCGCGCGCCAGCTGCAAGTAGCCAACATTATTGCCCAACAACGCCGCACCATGGATTTGGCTCTGAGCCGCCTGTCCCGCTATACCTCGCGCCAGCTGACTGCCAACGATTTGGAAGATCCGTTTAAAAACGACACGGCGAAATCCATCAGCGAACGCTACAACAACCCCAACCGCAACAACAATCCGTCCTATCAGGCGCAATTGGCCGAGCGCGACAGCGTCCGTGCCGATTTGGATGCCTCTAAAGCCGAACGCCTGCCTGCCCTCAATTTGGAAGGCAGTGCAACGCGCAACACCAGACAGCTTTATTTAAACGTTGCATGGAATGTGCTGGATATTGCCGCACGACACAATGTAGAGCGCAATGCCAAATCATTGATTGCCGCAGAAGCCAAGTCCGAACAAATCCTGCGCGACATGAACGAACGCGTTCAAACATCGGCCATCGATATGCAGGAAAGCGAACAGCGTACCGCGCTGACGGCGCAACACATCGCCGCCCAAAAAGAAGTCATCAAAGTGTACGAATTGCAGTTTAAAATCGCCCGACGTACGCTGACCGACGTTTTGAGCGCATACAGCGAGTTATCCTCCATCGAACAGGATTACGTTGCCGCACGCAACGATTTCCGCGATGCGGCGCTCGACTATTTAAATACCCAGGCCAAAATCTCCGCTTGGGTCGGTTTGGCGCAAAAATAAAGCCATATCCGCCGGTTAAACCAAAAACATTACGCGAAAAAATATGAAAGCCATCATTGAACATATCGTTTTAGTGACCCGCCTTTTGGGTGCACCCGTATCCGAAGCCGCTTTGTCCGCCGAAGTCGTGCGCGATAAAAAGCTCAAGGTCAACTATCACTCGCTGGTCGAAGTCCTGCGCAGCCACGGCTTTGAAAACACCTTATCCAAACGCAATCTGGAAGACATCCCCTCGCTCGCCGTGCCGGTCATGATTATCCTGCACAACGAAGAGGCCGCGGTCATCACCCAAATCGAAGGTTCCGGCCAAGAGCGCAAATACCATATCCGCCAAGTCGACGGTTTGGAACAAGAACTCAGCCACGAGCAGCTCTCCGGCCTGTATTTGGGCTACTGCTGGTTTATCAAACCCAAAATGGCTACCGATATGCGCTCGGAGCTGCCTGAATACCATTTGCCCAAAGCATGGTTTTGGAAAGTCA
>NZ_KV809488.1:42616-104173 GCF_001812605.1 Neisseria sp. HMSC073G10
ACCATTTGCCCAAAGCATGGTTTTGGAAAGTCATTTGGCGTTTCCGCAGCTACTACTACCAAGTCATCTTGGCCACCATCATTATCAACTTCCTTGCGCTCGTCAGCTCTTTATATGTGATGAACGTGTACGACCGCGTGATTCCCAACCAAGCCTATGAAACCTTGTGGGTATTGAGCATCGGCGTGGTCTTGGCGATTTTGTTTGAATTTGCCGCCAAGATGATTCGCGGTCATTTGACCGATATTGCCGGTAAAAAGGCCGACCTGATCATCAGCTCCGCCCTGTTCCGCCGCGTGATGGCATTACGTTTGGCAGACCGTCCTGCATCTTCCGGTTCATACGCCAGCAACCTGCGCGAATTTGAAGCCGTGCGCGAGTTCATGACCAGTGCCAGCTTGTTGACTATTGTCGACTTGCCTTTCCTGTTGCTGTTTATCTTCGTGATTTCCATGGTCGGCGGCAAACTGGCACTCGTTCCCTTGACCATCATTCCGATTGTCGTGATTGTCGGTTTTGTCGTACAACGCCCACTCTCTCGCCACATCAACGAATCAATGAAAGAAGGTTCGCAACGTTCCGGTCTTGCTGTTGAAGCCATCGAAGGTATCGAAACCCTGAAAACCAACAACGCCACATCTTGGGCGCAACAACGTTGGGACGAATACACCGCCAAAACTTCCGCTTCTTCCATCAAAGTCAAAGACACCAGCAACTTCATGGTCAACTTTGCCGTTGCCATGCAGCAGCTCAATACCGTCTTCTTGGTCGTCGTCGGTACCTATCTGATTCATGCCGACAACCATGCGGAACGCATCACCATGGGTGCATTGATTGCCTCCGTGATTCTGTCCGGCCGCGCTTTAGCTCCATTGGCACAAATCGCCGGTTTGGCCACCCGCTTCCAACAGGCCAAACTTGCCCTCAAAGGCGTAAACGATATTGTTACCCGCCCTATCGAGCGTAATCCGGAACGCAAATACATTACTTTGGACAACGTACAAGGCAACATTACCTTTGAAAACGTATCGTTCAAATATCAAGCCGACAACAACAGCGCTGTCGAAGACTTGCGCCTGACCATCAAACCGGGCGAAAAAGTCGGTATTTTGGGCCGTATCGGCAGTGGTAAAAGCACCATGCTCAAACTGGCCAGCGGTCTGTACGACACTGAAAAAGGCAACGTTACCCTTGACGGCGTCGATATGCGCCAGCTTGACCCCAACTTCCTGCGCGATCAAGTCCTGCTGTTGAGCCAATCGCCACGCCTGTTCCTCGGCACATTGCGTGAAAACATGGACTTGGCACGTACCGGTAGCTACTCTACCGACCAAGACTTACTGACTGCGCTCAACCGCTTCGGCCTCGACAAAATCATCCGCAACCATCCGCGTGGTTTAGATATGCCTCTGGGTGAAGACGGCTTAGGCTTGTCCGGCGGTCAAAAACAAATCATCGCTCTGGCACGTATGACCTTGCGCAACCCGAAAGTCGTCTTGCTGGACGAGCCGACCACCAGCTTGGACCAAGCCACTGAGCGTATGGCGCTCAATGCCATCGCCCAATGGGGTCGCAACCGCACCATGCTTTTGGTGACCCACCGTCCGCAAGTGTTGCAAATCGTCAACCGCATCATTGTGATGGACAATGGTAAAGTCGTGATGGACGGCCCACGCGACCTGGTATTGCAAAAACTCATGCAAAACGAACAGGCCAAAGCAGCCAACATCAAACAACAACAGCAACAGGCTGCCGCAGCCCCTCAATCGGCAGCACAATAAAGCAAAAGGCCGTCTGAAACCTACTTACTCTTTCAGACGGCCTGCCCTAATGGTTAAAATCCACCAAACACAATAAAGATACACGATTATGAGCCGCGAAAACAACGTCAAATCCAAAGACCTACACCTCATCAACGACCTCAATGCCGCCCTTCAAAAAGAAAAACACAGCGGCCAATTTTGGGTCATCATCCTATTCTTCCTTTTCCTGGTTGTCTTCGTCGTCTGGGCATACAACAGCCCTGTCGAAGAAGTGACTCGCGGCAACGGCAATATCATTCCCAGCAGCCGTGAGCAAGTAATCCAAAGCCTGGATCCCGGCATCGTAACCGAAATCATGGTTAAAGAAGGCGATATGGTCGAGAAAGATCAGATTCTGATGAAACTCGACGACACACGCAGCTCCGCCGTTTTGCGCGAAAGCGAAGCCAAAGTCGCAAACCTCGAAGCCACTATTGCCCGCCTTAAAGCTGAAGCCTACGGAACCAAGCTCTCCTTCCCAGACAGCGTGAGCCCTGAGCTTCGCCGTCGCGAAATTGCCGCCTACAAAGCACGACGCCAAGTCATGGTGGATGCCATCAACGGCCTATCCCAAAGTAAAGCTGCACTTGATCGAGAAATTGCCATTACTGCTCCTCTCGTTTCCGAAGGTTATGTTTCCGAAGTCGAACTTTTAAGAATGCGCCGCGATTCCGCAGACTTGGCCACCCAAATCTCCGAACGCCGCAACCGCTACAAAGCCGATGCCAACAACGAACTCTTGCAAGCCGAATCCGAGCTGGCTCAATCCAAAGAAAACGTTGCCATGCGTGCCGACCCGGTTGAACGCTCGCAAATCCGTGCACCTATGCGCGGCATCGTCAAAGGCATAAAAGTCACGACCATCGGCGGCGTTGTGAACGCAGGCGAAGACATCATGCAAATCGTCCCGGTTGACGACAAACTGCTGGTCGAAGCCTATATCCGTCCGCAAGACATTGCCTTTATCCGCGCAGGCCAACCTGCATTGGTTAAAGTCAGCGCATACGACTACTCCATCTACGGCGGTTTGGAAGGCAAGGTTACCCTCGTTGGTGCCGATACCGTCAGCAACTCCATGCAAAACCGTGCCAACGACCTGAAACTTGACCCGAACCAAGTCTATTACCGTGTTCTTGTCCAAACCGAAAACAACTCCCTGAAAGACAAAAACGGCAAACCGATGCCGATTATTCCGGGCATGGTTGCAACGGTAGACATCAAAACCGGTGAAAAAACCATCTTCCAATACCTGATCAAACCAATCACGCGTATGAAACAAGCGTTGAGCGAACGCTAGATAAAACGATAAAAGGCCGTCTGAATATTTTCAGACGGCCTTTGGTTTATGTTTTCACTATGCCTGTTTATCCGACAGGCAAATTACTTCTCCTTAAAAATAGCTCCGACAAACGTCCTTTTCGGATTGCCGCGCTCAACTTGATAGAGTTGCGCGTGCTGCTCCTGCGCAAAATTTCCAGCTTGTCCGGCATGATGCTCCGCCAACTTTTGCGCCAATAACATGACCGCCAATTTCTTATTGGCATGCTGGCTGCGTTCGCTCTCGACCCGCACGGAAATACCGCTTTCTTTATGGGTGGCGCGGACGGCGCTTTCGGTTTTATTGACGTGTTGCCCACCCTTGCCCCCTGAGCGGCAGGTTTGAAACTCGATTCCGTTTTCAGACGGCATTTCATACATCTGCGGCATATCGGGCAAGCGAAAAACGCCTATATACCAATTTTTACGCGGATGTTTCGGACGGACAGGGCTAGGACATATCCATTGGAGCGTCCCCTGCCAAGTTTGCACCAAGCTTTCGGCTTTCTGCCCTTCCAATTTGAGTGTTGCCGACAAAATACCGTACTTATCGGCGGTTTCGGTAACAAGTTCGGCATCAATGCCTTTGGCTTGAGCTTCGGCAAGCAGCTTGCCCAAGACGAAACGGGCAAATATTCGGCACTCTGCCGGCCCTTGCGCGGTGGAAATTTGCAGATAAATCAATGGTGTATTCTGTTTCATCTTTACGCTCCACACTCGCCGCCGGTTTTATAGGTCAAAACAGGTTTAAACCGCGCAACCAATTCAATCAAACCTGCATTTTTCATGGCGGCAATAACGCTGTCGATGCTTTTATAAGCCTGCGGTGCTTCTTCAAAAATCAAGGCCTTATCCTGACAAACGACCACACTTCCGAATTCGGTCTGGCGCAGGCTGTCGGCAGTATATTTGTGCGACAGCCTGCCTTTGCATTCGCCGCGCTGCCACTTCCGACCTGCGCCGTGAGCCAAGGTATTCAAAGAAATTTGGCAGTCTTCGGCAGGTCGAACCAGATAGCTGTAATCGCCGCGCGAGCCGGGTATCATGACCAAGCCTTTATCAGTGGGCGTTGCGCCTTTTCGGTGCAGCCAACCGGTTATGCCGTCAATCTCGGTTTGCTCCAAAAAATTATGGTGGACATCGAGCAGGCATGTTCCTTCTGCACGCCAACGGTCAAGCATTCTGGCCGCAATCAAACGGCGGTTAAGGCTGGCAAATTCAAGGGCTGCTTGGTGTTC
The DNA here is from genome assembly GCF_001812605.1 of Neisseria sp. HMSC073G10. Lineage (NCBI taxonomy): Bacteria > Pseudomonadati > Pseudomonadota > Betaproteobacteria > Neisseriales > Neisseriaceae > Neisseria > Neisseria sp. HMSC073G10. The sequence goes on from NZ_KV809488.1 coordinate 46,974, forward strand.
GGCAAGATAGGCTGCCGCCGCTTCGCCCTCTTCCGCCAAACCTTGATGCCCAAAGGCGGCAATATGGCGTTGCAAAATCTGCTGGCCCAATCCGCGCGAACCGCTATGCACCAACAGTTGCAGATGGTTTTCATCGAAATCTGTCGGAAGCAAATCGGCGCAATAAACGTTATCAACGGTTTGCAACTCGGCAAAATGGTTGCCGCCGCCAATCGTACCTACGGCAAGGCCGTCTGAAAATTGGCGTATATCGACAGCGTCGTCTAATAAATCGACCTGTTCGTCTTTATCCAACGGCGTATCGATATTGCCCAGCTGTTTGGCGAGTTTGGCCGGTTTGAGTTTGGCTGCGCGTAAATCGGTCTGCCAAAACGCCATGCCGCAACCGATGTCGTTCCCAATCAGGGCAGGATAAAAATGACGGTCGCTGAAAAATGCCGCACCAACCGGATAACCGCGCCCTGCGTGTAAATCCGGCATTCCGGCAACGCGTAGCATATGCGGTAATCGGGCGGTGGTTTCGAGCTGTGCGACAGCGTTGCCTTCAATCCATGTATTTGAATCGGCAATAATTTGAATATGATAGGGATAATTGCCCATGTGTTTATGCTTTCTTTAAAACGGATAGAAACCGGCAACTGATGACAATAAATATCCACCGTCTGCGAAATGTTCAGACGGCCTGGTTTCTAGCCGATAATCGTAGGGAAAGCAGCCCGAAGCGGGCGACATGGAATGCGAAAGCGTTATCCGAAAGTCAGACCGACGCTTGGGCTGCAAAGAATGTGATTGAGCGGATTGAAGTATTGCATGTCATGGCTTGCTCCTTTCTTTGCATGAAAATATTAAAAACGTTCGGATTATAGAGTGTTCATTTCCAATCATGCAAACTTACTGACATCAATCTGCCAATAATGTTGCATAAATGGCAACTATTGAGAACATAATTTAGGCCGTCTGAAAACTTTTCAGACGGCCTTTGATGCCTAATAATCCTTACAAAACAACGGTCGGATAAGAGCCGACAACTTTCACGAAGGAAGCGCGTTCGCCCAAAAGCTGCAAGGCTTTTTGGACATTTTCATCGCTTTGGTGGCCTTCGATATCGATGAAGAACAGGTATTCCCACAAAACCGATTTGCTTGGGCGGCTTTCAAATTTGGTCATGGAAATGCCTAATTCGGTAAAAGGTTGCAACAACGAAGTAACGGCACCGGCACGGTTGGGTGCGGAGACGACCAAAGAGGTTTTATCGTTGCCGCTGCGGCCGGTTTCTTGATGGCCCATCACCAAGAAGCGCGTGGTGTTGTTCGGTTCGTCTTCGATACACTCGGCGGCAAAGCTCAACTGATAAATTTCCGCGGCGATACGTCCGGCAACGGCGGCCACATTCGGGCTGTCAGACTCGGCAACCAACCGTGCTGCTTCGGCATTGCTGGCTACGGCGATACGTTCCGCATTGGGCAGGTTGCGGCCAAGCCAGTCGTTGCATTGCGCCAAGGCTTGGGCATGAGCGAAAACTTTAGTAATGCCGCCGATTTCGTGGCTGTCTTTACGCAGCAGGTTGTGATGAATGCGGACAACCACTTCGCCGCAGGCTTTTAAAGCGGTTACTGCTAACAAATCCAAAGTGCGCCCCACCGAGCCTTCGGTCGAGTTTTCTACCGGCGCCACCAAATAATCGGCTTGGCGCGTTTCAACTTGTTTGAAGCAATTGTCGATGGTGGTACACGCCATGGTGTGTGCAGCGTGGCCGAAATGTTTGATGGCAGCTTGCTGGGTAAATGTCCCCTTCGGACCCAAATAAGCAATCGTCAGCGGACGCTCTACCGCCAAACATTCGCTCATAATCTCGCGAAACAGCCGAGTAACTGATTCATCAGGTAAAGGGCCGCGGTTCAAATCCTGAATCCGGCGCAAAACGGCCACTTCCCGTTCAGGACGGTACACCGCGCCTGTCCCTTTCAATTCGCCGATAGCATGCGCATGACCGGCGCGCTCATTGAGCAAACGGAGGATTTCCGCATCGATGCTGTCGATGGCATTGCGGTGCGGCAACAATTGTTCGTCTATGGATAAAGGCATAAGCTGTCTCGCAATTTTGTGAGGGATATTTTCATTTTAACATTAAAGGCCGTCTGAATTCCGTTTTCAGACGGCCTCAACACTATCTTTATCTAACTTTATCGTCTATCAGGTTTGCAAACGCCGCCAATTCCATCATAATTAAGCCTTTTGAACGACAAGGCCTATTCCATGCACTCAAACGGACTGTACACCCGTTTTCTGCCCGATGAAGAAGCAACCCTGAAACTAGGTGAAGAATGGAGCAAGCAGCTTTCCGCTCCGCTGACCATCTATCTTGAAGGCGGACTGGGTGCAGGCAAAACCACGCTGACACGCGGGATTTTGCGCGGACTGGGGCATACGGGCGCAGTCAAAAGCCCGACTTACACCATTGTCGAGTCTTATCCGCTGGATACATTCACCCTCCACCATTTCGACCTCTACCGCTTTACCATGCCCGAGGAATGGGAAGATGCCGGTTTGGACGAATTGTTTGCGCCCGACAGCATCTGCCTCATCGAATGGCCGCAGCAAGGTGGGGAATTCACGCCTCCGGCAGACATTACCATTACATTGACGTACACCGATAAGGGCAGAACCTGCACCTTTTCCGCCCACACAAACCAAGGCCGAAAAAGTTTAGAATCATGGTCAAATTAACTAGAAGACACATTCTCCGTCAAGGCACAGGACTGTTTCTCACCCTCACGCCCGTTGGTGCCGCATTGGCCAAACCGGCCTCTCCTGCGCAATTCCTTGCCGTCCGCATTTGGCCGGCGAATGCCTACACACGCATTACCCTTGAGAGCAACCACTCAATGAAATACCAACATTTTATGTTGGACAACCCCAGCCGGTTGGTCGTGGATATTCAAGGCGCGGAAATCAACAGCGTCCTGCAAGGCATTTCCAGCAAAGTGCTGTCTAACGACCCTTTTATCCGCAGCATTCGCGCCGGTCAAAATACGCCTAATACCGTGCGTATCGTCATCGACCTCAAACAAAGCACCCATCCGCAAGTCTTTGCGCTCGCCCCCGTCGGCAACTTCAGAAACCGCTTGGTTATCGACCTCTATCCGCACGGCGCAGATGCCAACGACCCGATGATGGCCTTGCTCAACGGCAATGTTCCCAAACAACTTCAAAATACCAATATCGCATATGACACCCCTGCCCCTAAAAACAATCGCGGCAGCGGTGGCAACCGCCGTCCCGTGATTATGATCGACCCCGGTCACGGTGGCGAAGACCCCGGCGCAATCGGCCCGAGCGGTCTCAAAGAAAAAAACGTTGTACTCTCCATTGCACGCGAAACCAAAAAACGCCTCGAAGCCTTGGGTTACAACGTATTCATGACGCGCAACGAAGACATCTTTATCCCATTGGGCGTACGCGTTGCCAAAGGCCGTGCACGCAATGCCGACGTATTCGTGTCCATCCACGCCGATGCCTTTACCAGCCCGTCCGCTCGCGGTACCGGCGTATATATGCTCAATACCAAAGGAGCGACCAGCTCGGCGGCAAAATTCCTTGCCCAAACCCAAAACAACGCCGACGCCATCGGCGGCGTACAAACCAGCGGCAACCCCAATGTCGACAACACGATTTTGGACATGACCCAAACCGCGACCCTGCGTGACAGCCGCAAACTCGGCCATTCCGTCTTGACCGAATTGGGCAAACTCAACCAATTACACAAAGGCCGCGTTGACGAAGCCAACTTCGCTGTCCTCCGCGCGCCGGATGTTCCGTCCATTTTGGTGGAAACCGCCTTCCTCTCCAACCCTACCGAAGAGCGGCTACTCGGCAGCGAATCCTTCCGCCAACAATGCGCCCAAGCCATTGCCACCGGTATTCAAAAATACATCAATACCGCCGTTTTACGACGCGGTTAATGGCTATAAGAAACAAAGGCCGTCTGAAAATTTTTCAGACGGCCTTATCTTTTCAAGCAATCCATTTAACCGCATTTCCCTACCGCAGCCGGATAAACGGACACCTTCGTCTGCGTCAATGCAAACAGGTTTTCCAACTGCATTTGCGCCTGACGGTTGGCATGTTCCAAAATCTCAGCCTTACACGCGCTTTGCAATACCTGCCGTTTCGCTTCTTCCTGCACCGTCTTGAATACCGACTTATCCATAGGCAGCAAATTAAACGAGCCGGTCTGAATATCGTACACTTCGATATTTTCCAAATCCACGCTCAAGATTTCCACCGCCGGCAGGCTGATCAATACTTTATCGTCCACAATATTGACATTGCCCGCGCCTAACTTGTCCAAATCCAAACCGGCCAACACCTTACCGCGCACAATAAAAATACCGCTTTGCGAATCCTGCCAAAGCCTGCGCCAATCCCCTTTTTTCTCCGTACGGATAATCGTATCGATATAAAATGCCGTACTTTCCAAGCGGTTCATCTGCTTAATCTGCATCAAAACCCCCTCACGGGACAAAACCTGATGTTCTTCGTTCTGACCATGCAGGGCATAAAACCAGCCGCCCGCAGCCGTCAGTGCACACAACACCAGCACGGTCAATCCGCGCCCAAACATTTTCATTTCAAATATCCCCCGTTAAAATAATCATCAAAACATTCCCCATATTCTCCCAAAACCGTCAATTTCAAGCCATACCCAGGCCGTCTGAAACAATAAATTTCATTACCAAAAAGTAATAAAAAATCCCCACAAACAAAGTTTGCCTTTTGGTAAAGACAAGACTACAATCCATTACACACAATTCAATTTCATCTCATCATGAATACCACCGACCTGCGCCGCCACAATCTACGGCAATGGATAACACAACACCACAACGGCCAGCAAACCAAGTTTGCCCAAGCCATCGCCATCAACCAAGGCGAGCTGTCCGCCCTGCTGAAAAACAAATCTTTCGGCGAGAAAAAAGCCCGAAAAATCGAGCAGGCAGCCAATATGCCCGACATGTGGCTGGATCAAGACCATCAAGACCGCCACGCCCCCACCATCAGCCAAGAAAGAAATACCATGTCCCACATCTCCACCATCCCCGAAATCCTAGCAGACATCAAAGCCGGCAAAATGGTCATCATCACCGATGCCGAAGACCGCGAAAACGAAGGCGACTTGCTGATGGCCGCCCAATTCGTTACCCCCGAAGCCATCAACTTCATGATCAAAAACGCACGCGGCCTGGTCTGCCTGCCGATGGACGGCGAAATGGTCGAAAAACTCGGCCTGCCCATGATGACCCAGAAAAACGGCGCGCAATACGGCACCAACTTTACCGTCTCCATCGAAGCCGCCCACGGCATTACCACCGGCATTTCCGCCGCCGACCGTGCCCTGACCATTCAAACCGCCGTTTCCCCATCCGCCAAACCCGAAGACATCGTCCAACCCGGCCATATCTTCCCACTGCGCGCCCAAAAAGGCGGCGTACTCGTCCGCGCCGGACACACCGAAGCCGGCGTCGATCTGGCACAAATGAACGGCCTGATTCCCGCCGCCGTCATCTGCGAAATCATCAACGACGACGGCACCATGGCGCGTATGCCCGAACTGATGAAGTTCGCTGAAGAACACAATCTCAAAATCGGCACCATTACCGACCTCATCGAATACCGCAGCCGTACCGAAAGCCTGCTTGAAGACATGGGCAACGCACCCGTACAAACCCCGTGGGGCGAGTTCCAACAACACGTTTACGTCGACAAACTCTCCGGCGAAACCCACCTTGCCCTCGTCAAAGGCACACCCTCCGCCGAAGAAGAAACCCTCGTCCGCGTCCACGAACCCTTCAGCGTCATGGACTTCATCCAAGCCAACCCGCGCCACTCATGGTCGCTGCCCAAAGCCCTTGAGCGCATCCAACAAGCCGAAAGCGGCGTAGTCATCCTCCTGCACCGTACCGAAGACGGCGCCACCCTGCTCGACCGCACCCTGCCCAAAGGCGCAAACCAAGCCTACAAATGGGACAGCAAAAGCTACGGCATAGGCGCACAAATTCTCGCTGGCCTCAACGTCAAAAAACTGCGCGTCCTCGGCCAGCCTTCATCCTTCACCGGCCTCACCGGCTTCGGCCTCGAAGTCGTCGGTTTTGAAGAAGCTGAGAAATAATCTTGCTTGATTGATTCTCAAAGCAAATGAAATAAAAGGCCGTCTGAAAATTTTCAGACGGCCTTTTCATCTCTCTATTTATCTGAATATTATCCAAATAAAATTATGATAAAAACGACTATTTATTAAATTATTTCAATAATGATAAGAATAATCAATTATGATATAAATATTAATAATATTTAAAAATTTTATATTTTTTATATAAAAGAGTATTTTAACCTATTATATTAAGTTCTTAACAAAGAGAAACTATGTCTGCTTTTACTCCCAAACCCAAAATAATCATTCTCAGCCTTGCCAGCGCGTTCAGTACATTAACCGTTGCCAATACCATCGAAACCTCAGCTCGACCAGAACAATACCAGGAATTGGATACCGTTGTTGTCAGTGGCAAACGTACCAACGACCAAAAAGGCGCGGACGACGTGTATTACAAAAACGTCTCCAACGCCTATGTCGGCAAAGAATACCTCGAACGCTACCGCGTCCAATCCGCCGGCGACGTGCTCAAAGGCCTAAACGGCGTGTACAACATGAACACCCGCACCGCCGGCGGCGCGATTACGCCCAACATACGCGGCATCACCGGCAAAGGCCGTATCCCCGTAACGCTGGACGGTACGGAGCAGACGGTCGATGTCTGGCTCAACAACTACGGCGTGGGCGACCGCAACTACCTCGACCCCGCCCTGTTCCGCAGCATCGCGGTGGAAAAAAGCCCGGCCCTCACGCGCGGCGTGAAATCGGGCGTCGGCGGCGCGATGTCTATCCGCACCATCGAACCTTCCGACATCATCCCCGAAGGGAGAAACTGGGGAATCGAAGTCAAAACCGAGTTTTCCGGCAACACCGTGGCGCAGAAAAACGACCTGCGCCAATTCTTAGGCCGCGACTACCGCACTCTCTCGCCCATAGGCGCGACGGCGGACGGGGTATCGGGTATGCCCGATGTATTGACCGGCTATACCGGCAAACCTTCCCCCACCGCCCTGTTGTTGGACGAAGGCATCGCGGGTACCAAGTATGCGGGCGGCAAAAGCCACACCAACTTCAAAGACGACAGGCAGCTGATGTTGTCCGCCGCCTTCAAAACCGACATTACAGACGGCCTTGCCGCATACAGCCACCGCCAAAAAGGCAACTACTACGCGGGCAAACGCGGTTATCAGAGCTACCTCAACAACCCCATTTACGGTGCAGATGCCTGTTACGACCAGTATCCCGACAAATCGCCACGGGAAAAAGACATACTCTGCAAATCTTCCGCCAGCCTGGTGCCGAATATGGCCGTCCTGTTCAGGCCGGGCGAAGAAATCATGAACAGCCACACCGACACCAAAACCCTGCTGCTGAAAAACAACTGGTATCTGCCGGGCAACCAAAAAATCAGCCTGCAATATATGGACAACAAAATCGGCTTCGGCGAAATCAACCCCCTGATAACGGCATGGATACTCGGTTTCGCCGAACAATCCCTAGACGAACCTGCGCAGCAGGCACCGGGCATAGGGACGAAAATCGACAGCAAAACCTACAAAATCGGCTACGAATGGAAGCCGCAAAACAACAAATGGATAGATTTTCAGGCCGATATGTGGCGGGTGAAGACCGACAGCAACCGCCATCAGAGCGGCGGCCCCGTCGTCGGCGTCATTACGCCCGACTATGAGTACGACCTTTGGTATTGGTGCAACATACGCAAACAGCCCTCACCTAACCTGCGGGGGGAAAGCTGCGAAAGCGCGATGACGTCGAACACCTACGGTTCGGCGCGAACCCATGAAGAAGTGCTGCGCATGATAGAAGACACGCCCGACAAAATCGCCCGCAAGCTGGCAGAATACGATGAAAACAACCGTGCGATTACTGACCGCTGGATGGGGCATACGGGCGGCTACTACGCCATCACGCCCGCCGATAAAAATGTGATGACCGACCAGACCAACCATCTGGGCAGGCTGATGAACCTGGCCGAACTGAAGCAAAAGCTGAATCAGGAACGCTACTACATCGAACATCCCGACCGTATCATCGTTCCCGGTGCGCGGCAGCGTACCGACGTCGTCCGCAACGGCTTCAACCTCAGCAACCGCTTCCGCCTTTCCGACAAACTCAGCCTCACCCTCGCCGCCGACTACCAGCGCGAAACACTGGAAGAACGCACCGATACCGCCGACAGCAATGATTTGATGAATACTTTCGGCGTACTGACTCGCATGGCGGCCTTGGGCGGCCCGCAGTCGGCGAAAAAGCGCGAATGGGGCGCGAACCTGGTCTTCGACTGGAAACCGACTTCCCGCCTGAACATACAGGCGGGCGTGCGCTATCAGAACTTTAAAGGACGCAATATCGAACTGGCGCGGCAGCGTGCCGCACGCAACCCCTGGTATCAGTATGGCCTGGGTTCGGACAGCTATGTTACCGGCCTGATGATGCCGTATTTTGAATTGGCGGATGAAGAAGATATTGCCAACCAAAAGCGAATGTTGCAGCTTTATAACCCTGATAGAATCGGAGGACAGGTTGCAGAATATCAAGACCTTAACCGCCGTTTTAAGGAAAAAAACGGTTACGATTTTGATCCGCATGATACTCTCGTTGATCAGGAAACACGCTTGTATGCCAAACCAAATGGACAGCTTGTTGAATATACACATGGCGATAAAAATACCGATGTGCTATATGTCCTACGCCGCAAACAGATTATCCCAATTGTTTCGGGAAAATTCGACAACAGCAAAGTACAGCTTGCTCCCGAGAAATACCGCGAAATGGTAAATAATCCGCAAGGCAAGGGCGGCAGCCACCGCCGCTATATTCCGGGGGCGAATTTACATATTGCTCCCGGACAGATTACCGAATCGCAAGCACTGGCCAATACAAATCAGACACCACCGGAAGACGATAATGATTTTGCTAGAGACCGGTTAGCTCATCCACACAACCTTGCTTGGGTCAGGCATCAATTCGGCGAAGCCGACCGCTGGCGCATACCGCAGGAGCAACGCGCGCATTCCTGGTCGCCCATGCTGGCGGTCAGCTACGATCTTGCCGACAACCACCGCCTCTTTGCCCGTTATGCCCGCATGAGCCGCTTCCCCAGCCTGTATGAATTGACCGGAGTCAGCAGCAACGCCCTACTCCGCAGGGAAGTTGTTGCCGAATACGACCTAAAACCCGAAAAAAGCACCAACTGGGAAGTCGGCTACAATTTCAATTTCGCCCCGCATTTCACCAAGCTGCGCCAAGGCGACCTCCGCCTCACCTACTACAGCAATAAAATCAAAAACCAAATCGACACATCCAATATGGACGGCGGCATGATCCAATACGACAGGGCAGTCAGCAAGGGGGTGGAGCTGCAAAGCCGCCTCGACAGCGGCCGCTTCTTCGCCTCCTTCGGCGGTACTTACCGCTTGAAACACGCGGTTTGCGACAAACAAATCGCCTTCAAATTCGACTATTACCTGCAACGCGTACCCGAATGCCTGGAAGGCGGCTTCGGCCTCAGCCGCTTCTTCCAGTCCCTGCAGCCGAAATATTCGCTTTCCCTTGATGTCGGCACGCGCTTCTTCAACAAAAAACTGGAATTGGGCATGCGCGCCATCCATCACAGCAAGGCGGAGCGGAAAAACTACGACAAGCTGATTGCCGACGGCGCGGGGCAGGTGTATGAGCGCAACGGCAAACCCTACGGCTGGCATGCCGCCACCCTTTTAGATGCCTATGCCCGCTACCGCATAGGGAAACATATAGACTTGAATTTCGGCGTTACTAACCTCGCCAACCGCTATTATCTAGACCCGATGTCCAGCACCCCCGTTCCCGGCCCAGGTAGGACGGTTACCTTCGGCCTAAAAGCGAAATTCTAAAATTTTCAATCAGACCTATTGTCAAAAACAAATTAGTATATATAATATTGATTATCAATATTATTTTTATATGACGGTCTTTTTTCTGCTTTCTGCCGCCATCTATATTTCAAAGATAAGCAGGCTTTTTTCAATTTCTTAGGAGTCTCAACATGAATGTGCGTCAAACCGTCTTAGCCGCCCTTTTGATGGGTGCTTTTGGTTCTGCCTTGGCTGTAGAGAATATATATGGAGAATCAAGTACAAACCGTGTGAAAACTCAAAAATCGGATGCGCTGCCGTTTGGTGCAAACCGTGCCGGTATCAGTATAGACAGCGATGGAAACAACCGTTATTCGAATTCCATCAACCTCGAAGCCGGACCCGCGCAGCGCATCCGCAACAAATACGGCAATACGCCCATCAACGGCGGCAATCAGAACGCCAATGCAAATGGCACGGCCAATCCGAAATACCTGCAACCCGGCGACATCAACCCGATTGCGGGCTGGTTCTCGAAAACCAAACTCGCCCAAGTGTGGTATGAAAAACGTGCCAACAACACCGAAGTGTTCAGCGTACGCCAAATGGCCGACCCAAAGTTACCGATTGCACCGAAATTCGGCGGCATGACCTTTGCCAAAGTGCCGACTGCGGCAACCAACGTCTTCTTCGGCGAATGGGCACCGCGCAAAGGCAACAGCAATCAGATCGCCAACAGCACGGATTTGAATATGAACGACGGCAACCGTACGGTTTGGTTCGTGGGTGAGAATCCGACCAAAAACACCAGAAACTTGGCTGCGGCTACCTATAACGTTGTCGGTATCAACAAGCACACGCCGGGCAAAAACGATTTCTATACCGGTGAAATCAAAGCCACATTCGGTACGGGCGACAAAGGTTCTATGAGCGGCGCACTGAAACGCGCGGGCGATAGGGATTTGAGCTTTAACGGTGTTGAAATTACCAATTCAAAAGGTACATTCAACAGCATCCCAGGCCGCAATAACGAAGGCATTACCGGACAATTCTACGGCAATGGCGCGGCAGCCATGGCAGGCTATGCCAAACGCGGAACTGACAACAACAAAGGCGACGACGTAGCCTTCGGCGGCGCGAAAAAATAACCTTGTCCGCTTACGCGATTAGGGAATGCCGGTGTTTTCGGCGTTTGGCCGTACGTTCCCGCAATCAGGAAAACCGCCGTTTTTTAACCGCAGCCGCAGTAGGCATAAATATACTGCGGCTGACCTGTTTCCGAAGTGCCGTACAAACCTGTATTGCCTTGCGGAATTTCTGTTTTTTACTTCTTTCAGACGGCCTCCCCGCCCCAAAGGACCCCATCACATGACCCACCGCCTCTGCCTGCTTTTCCTGCCGCTCTGTACGGTCTGCTTTGCCGCCCCGTCCGACGATGCCGCAGACGAACGCCGCCGCCTGCTGGACGAGGGCAGCCGCCAAACGCAGCAATATCGAGAAAGTGACTGGCTGGACACGGAACAGGCCCGCGAGAAAGTGGAAGAAAACGACGGCTATATTTCGATAGATGGTGAAATCTACCAAGTCGGCGATACGGCGGAAGAACTGGAAAGTGCGATTTACCACGCCCTCAACGCGCGGCAGTGGTACAAGGTGCGACAGTTTGCCGCCCGCTACGCCAAACTGCCGCAGCACAAACCTGCGCTGATTTATTTGGCCGATGCACTGCAAAAACGGGCCGAAGGGGATTCTCGCGCGGCGGAGAACAGTTTTCAGACGGCCTTGGAAGCCGAACCCGACAACCCCCGCCTGCTGCTCGAAGCGGGGCGGTTTTATGCCGAAGACAACCAAAACAAAGAGTCCGCCGCCGCATTTGAAAAAGTTCTGAAAACAGATATTCCTGCTGAAACCCGCCCCATCGTGGAAAACTACCTGTCCGAACTGGGCAAACGCCGCCGCTGGCACGGCCAAATCGGTCTAGGCTACGGCTACAACAGCAATGTAAACCAAGGCAACGGCATCAACCAATGCGTGTGGGAAATCGCGGGCATGTGCCTGATGGAGCGCACCCTGCCTGCGCCAACGGATTCGACCTTCTTATCCTATAGCGCGACCGCCGAAAAAACCGTCCCGCTCAAAGGGCATCACGGTGTACAGGTGCGCAGTGTGCTGTACGGCAACCGCTACACGGAAAAAGACAAAGATTCGGCGGCCATGCCGGATTACGGCTATCACAACGGTTCGCTGTACGCGGGATACGCCTATGCCGACGCACGCTCCTCCTTTTCCCTGCTGCCCTATTTCGAATACGACTTCCGCAACCGCCACACCCACTACCGCGCATGGGGCGCGGATGTTGACTGGTCACGCACACTCTCCCCTCGCTGGCGCATTAACTCACATGCCGGAGCAAAAAAGACCGGATACAGTGGGCAAAACAAAGATTATTTTGCCGACTATAAGCAATACGAACTGGGCGTAGGGGCAGAATTTTCTCTCACACCCCAAAGCGGTCTGTTCGCCAATTTTGATGCAACACGCAAAGCCTATCCCGAAAAATCTTCTTCCAGCAAGGAATATGCAACACGGCTGGGCGCATATAGTTTTTTTTCAAGCGGTACTTATCTCAACGCCATTCTGCTCCATCGCCGCAGTCTTTATGACGCTGCAAGTTTTGTCAGCGACAACAGACGGCGGCGCGACAATCAATACATCATGATAGCCGCTGTAGGCTTTCCGCAGTGGAACCTTAAAGGTGTGTATCCTGAATTTCGTTTTAGACGCTCAATCTCCCATAGCAATACAGCACATTACCGCTACCGTCAGAATGAATGGCTACTAAATTTTAAATACCGATTTTAAATTGAGTCATTTAGCAATACCCTAAAACAGCGATACAACCATACTGTTTTACTCGTTTCTATATCATGCCGTCTGAAAAAAGCCGATACACCTTCCCGATGTATCGGCTTTCGCTATCTGCTCAACGCTTAATTTTTGCCGGGCAATTCTTTTTCGCTCAATGGTTTGATGTACCAAATATCGCGGCAGTAGTCGGCGATGGAGCGGTCGGATGAGAAGAAGCCCATGTTGGCGATGTTGATCAAGGCTGATTTGCGCCATGCGGATACGTTGCGGTAGTGTTCGTCCGCTTTGTATTGCGTGTCGATGTAGCTGCGGAAATCGGCCATCAGTTGATAGAAGTCGCCGTATGGTTGCAACACGTCGTTGTAGCGGTTTGGCTCTTCCGGAGAGAAAGTGCCTTGGCTAATTTGGTTGACGACGCGGCGCAGGTCGCTGTCTCGCTCGATATAGCTCAACGGGTCGTAACCGTTGCGGCGGATTTCTTCGACTTGCTCGACGGTGTTACCGAAGATATAGCAGTTGTCCGCGCCGACTTTTTCCAAAATCTCAACGTTCGCGCCGTCCAGCGTACCCATGCAAAGCGCGCCATTAAGGGCGAATTTCATGTTGCTGGTACCGGATGCTTCTGTACCTGCCAGTGAAATTTGTTCGTGCAAATCGGCGGCTGGGATGATGATTTGGGCAAGGCTGACGCTGTAATTCGGGATGTAAACGACTTTAATCAGGTCACGGATACGGGTGTCGTTGTTGATGACTTTGGCAACGTCGTTAATCAATCGGATGATTTTCTTCGCCATGTAATAGGCGGAAGCGGCTTTACCAGCAAAGATGAACACACGCGGCTGCCAATCGAAATCCGGGTTTTCCAGGATTTTGTTGTAGCGGTCGACGATATGCATCACGTTCAATGCTTGACGTTTGTACTCGTGGATACGTTTGATTTGGATGTCGAAAAGTGCATCGGTGTTAACTTTGATGCCCAGCTCGGTGTCGATGTATTTAGCAAGGCGCTCTTTGGCGGCTTTTTTCACTTCGCCGAATTCTGCCTGTACGGAGGCATCGTCCACTTTGTCGTTGAGCTTGGTCAGGTTGTCCAAATGCAGACGCCAGTCTTCGTCGCCCAAATGTTTGTCCAAGAATTTGGTCAGGCCCGGGTTGGCGATGTTGATCCAGCGGCGCGGGGTTACGCCGTTCGTTACGTTGGTAAAGCGTTCCGGGAACACTTTGGCAAAGTCGGCGAAGATGGATGTGGTCATCAAATCGGAGTGGATTTTGGCCACGCCGTTGACTTTGTGCGAACCGATTACGGCAAGCCATGCCATGCGGACGCGACGGCCGTGGGTTTCGTCAATGATGGATACGCGGCGGACAAAGTCGTCGTCGAAGTTGCCGATGGCGCGTAAGGCATTGAGGAAGTAGGCGTTGATTTCAAAGATGATGTCCAAGTGGCGCGGCAGCAGACGGCCCATCAGGTCAACCTGCCAGGTTTCCAAGGCTTCGCTCATCAACGTGTGGTTGGTGTAAGAGAAAATCTTACAGCACATATTCCATGCTTCGGTCCATGCGATGCCCTCTTCGTCAATTAGGATACGCATCAATTCTGGAATAGCGAGCACCGGATGGGTGTCGTTCAAATGGATGGCGACTTCGTCCGCCAAAGTGCGGATGCTTGGGAAACGGCATTTGTGGCGGGCGACGATGTCTTGAACGGAAGCGGAAACCAAGAAGTATTCTTGCTTCAGGCGCAATTCGCGGCCGGAATCGGTAGAGTCATTCGGATACAGAACGCGTGAGATATTTTCGTCGCTGTTTTGTGCGCGAACGGCAGAGGCATAGTCGCCTCGGTTGAAGTCGGCAAGGTCAAACAGGTTGCCTGCGTGTGCAGTCCACAAGCGCAATGGGTTGGCACATTCGCCGCCATAGCCAGGAATGATTTCATCGTATGCCCAAGCGGAAATTTCTTCGCTTGGCTGCCATTCTTTTTTATCACCCAAGTTCAACACTTGACCGCCGAAACGGACGGAATATTGTTTGTTCGGACGGGCAAACTGCCATGCCAAATCTTGGTCGAGCCACAAATCAGGTTTTTCAACTTGTTGGCCATCCACGATTTCTTGTTTGAACATACCGTATTGGTAACGGATGCCGTAGCCCATGGCCGGAATGCGCAGGGTTGCCAAAGAGTCGAGGAAGCAGGCGGCCAGACGGCCCAAACCGCCGTTACCCAAACCCGGATCTTCTTCTTGTTCGCAGACATCGGCAAATTCTTTGCCCAGTTGCTTGAAGGCTTCTTCAAACTCGGCATAAACGCCTTCGTTAATCAGCGCGTTGACAAACGAACGGCCGAGCAGGAATTCCATAGACAGGTAATAAACCATGCGTTTGCTGTTGTCGATGTGGGCGCGGCGTGTTTTGAGGAAATCTTCCGCAATCAGGTCACGCGCGGCAAGCATGGCGGCGTTGAGCCATTGGTGTGAAGTTGCCTCCTTCGGATCTACGCCCAAGATGAAAATCAGCTTGTAAACGATGGATTTACGGATGGTTTCGGCGTCTGGTTTAGGCATTACATAATCGTAACCGGAGATGGGGAGTTTTTTCTTAGCCATGGAAGCCTTTCTCTAGCGTGAGGCACTGGACAACGCGCCTGATGGTTTTATTAAAAACAACGAAACTCGGTTTTCAGACGGCCTGACAACAGCAACAGGCCGTCTGAAAGGAATGGTGCGTAGATTTGTTACAAACCAAGGAGATTATAGCGGAAAGATTCAAAAAAAGGATATATTTTTCTTTATAAAACATTTAATTAACAATTAAACCATTCATCATCTTATTGGCATTTTCAATTTATACTACTAAGCTACAAATCAGGAAATACTGACAAAATATCAAAGAGTTAATCAACAAATAATTTAATTCTCATTTAATTTGTTTTATGTAAAATCCAAATCCCCATATGCTCAACAACACATTTCCCAGCCTCTTCGTAATTAAATTTCTCAGATGGTACGCAAGAAATTTCCCATTTGCCTTGAGGCAGGTTAAATAACTGACGACTACGTTTGGCATTGACCAGCAGCAGCCATTCATCGTCCAAAATAATCTGAATCGCCTTACTGCCCCTGTTGTGCCAACAATATTCGGTCATCGGGCTGCTATCGGCATTGAGCCATTGCACACGCTCTTTTTCCCACCAACAATCATCTGTCAGCAGCTTGATTTGGCTGCGAACACGTATCAACTCTTGAGTGTAATTTTGCAATACATGGGACTCATTTTGCCAATCCAACCATGTAATCGGATTATCTTGGCAGTAGCTGTTGTTGTTGCCTTGCTGACTGTTGCCGAACTCATCGCCGGCCAACAGCATGGGCGTACCGTTGGATAAAAATAAGGAGGCAAGCAACGCTTTGGAGGTGTATTCGCGGTTGAGCAAAACCTCTTCATCATCGGTTTCGCCTTCTACGCCGTGGTTGTAGCTGATGTTTTCATTATGCCCGTCACGGTTGTTTTCGCCGTTGGCTTCGTTGTGTTTTTCGTTGTAGCTGACCAAATCGCGCAGAGTGAAGCCGTCGTGTGCAGTGATGAAGTTGATACTGGCAGACGGGTGGCGGCCGCTGTGGTTGAAAATATCGGACGACCCGGCCAAGCGTTCGGCAAATGCGCCCAAATTGCCGCTTTCCCATGACCAAAACGCGCGCATATCATCGCGGAAACGGCCGTTCCATTCAGCAAAAGGTTGCGGGAAATTGCCCAAGTGATAGCCGCCCTCGCCGATGTCCCATGCTTCGACAATCAGTTTCAAACCGGCCAAAACCGGGTCTTGATACAGGACTTGGAAAAAACGGCCGTACGATTGGAAATCAGGTTCGCGTCCCAATACGGTTCCCAAGTCGAAACGGAAGCCGTCGATATGAAACTCTTCAGCCCAATAGCGCAGGCTGTCTGCCGCCCAACGGGTAACGTCTCTCCGGACAATATTGAGCGTATTGCCGCAACCCGACCAGTTTTCATAATTGCCGTAAGGGGTGTGCCAATACCATAAGGTGTTGTCGATACCGCGCTGACACAGCATCGGTCCTTTGTCGTCCTGCTCTGCCGTGTGGTTGTACACGACATCCAAAATCACTTCCAAACCAGCCTGATGCAAGGCTTTGACCGCCTGTTTAAACTCCGCCGCCGCACGCTCGGGATTGTCGGCATAAGACGGCTCAACGGCAAAATGGGAGTAAGTGTTGTAGCCCCAATAATTGCTCAAGCCCATCTGCTGAAGATGGTATTCGTCCAGATGATAATGAATCGGCAGCAGCTCGACCGTCGTCACCCCCAACTCTTGCAGATAGGCCAAAACCCGTTTATCACTCAAGGCTTTATAAGTACCTGCATATTTCAAATCGGGGAACTGCTTGGTAAACCCTTTGACATGGGCTTCATAAATAACGGTTTTGCCCCACGGTATTTCCGGACGGCAATCTTTGGCCCAATTGAATCGGCTGCGTCCAATCACGACGCTTTTCGGCGCAACGGCGGCATTGTCGCGTTCATCTTCCGGCCTGAACCATGCCATTTCTTCGGCGGTACGGTAGCTTGGTTTGCCGTCAATTTTTTTGGAATACGGGTCAATCAGCAATTTGTTGGGATTAAAACATGAGCCGTATTCTGCGTTTTCACGTCCATACACGCGAAAACCGTATCGCTGCCCTGCCTTAACATCCGGCACAAATCCGTAAAATACCGAACCGCGCCGCGAAGGCATCTCCAAACGGATTTCTTTATCCTTATCAAACAGACACAATTCGACCTTTTCGGCATTGATGGAAAACAAGGTGAAATTCGCGCCCTTGCTTGTCAGGGTTGCGCCCATGGGATAAGGCTTGCCTTCCTCGATATGCCATGATTTGGCAGTCATAGAATGATTCCTTGGTATGTATTTGGTTTCGTGTCCAATATAAGGCCGTCTGAAAATCTTTCAGACGGCCTTGAGTCATATTGATATCACTATCTTTTAATTTTCAGCTGATTAAGCAGGCATGATGCCCACCCTCAAAGTTGATTTACGCTTCTTCTTTGACTGCCGCCTGATACAGGTAAACGGTTGCCAACGGCGGTACGGTAACAGACAGGGAATTTGGTTTGCCATGCGACCAAACTTCTTCTGTCTCCACCGTTGCGCCGGCAGAAACGCCGCTGCCTTTGTAATGCAGGTCGTCTGAATTGAGGATTTCGCGGTATTCGCCGGCAGAGTTCACGCCGAAACGGTAGCCTTCGCGTACTACTGGCGTGAAGTTGCTGATGACGATAACGCGGTTGCCTTCACGGTCGCGGCGCTCGAAAACGAATACGGAATTGTCGCCGTCATCTGCAACCAACCACTCAAAGCCTTCAGGCCATTGGTCTAATTGGTAAAGCGGCGCGGTGTCTTTATAGACATGGTTCAATTCGCGCACGAAGTCTTGTACGCCTTTGTGCCAGCCGCCCTCTTGCTCCAGCAGGAACCAATCCAGTCCTTCGTTGTAGTTCCACTCTCGGCCTTGTGCAAACTCGCTGCCCATAAACAAAAGTTTTTTGCCGGGGAAGCCGTACATAAAGCCGTAGTAGGCACGCAGGTTGGCAAATTGTTGCCAGCAGTCGCCGGGCATACGTCCGAGCAGCGAGCGTTTGCCGTGCACGACTTCATCGTGTGAAAGCGGCAGGACAAAGTTTTCGCTGTACTGGTACATCATGCCGAAGGTCATTTTGTTGTGGTGATATTTGCGGTTGATGGGGTCTTCCATCATGTAACGCAAAGTATCGTTCATCCAGCCCATATTCCATTTGAAGCTGAAGTTCAAACCTTCTTGACGGGTGACGTTGGCGAATGAAGTAGACTCTTCGGCGATTTCAGTCGCAGCAGGAACTTCCTCTTTCAACATGGTGTTGGTATCACGCAGGAAAGCGATGGCTTCGAGGTTTTCATGGCCTCCGTATTGGTTCGGAATCCACTCACCGTCTTTGCGCGAGTAGTTGCGGTAAATCATGGAGGCAACCGCGTCAACGCGGATACCGTCAAAGCCGAAACGCTCTATCCAATACAAAGCATTGCCTTGCAGGAAGTTTTTCACTTCGTTTCTGCCAAAGTTGTAAATTAGGGTGTTCCAGTCTTGGTGGTAGCCTTCGCGCGGGTCGGCGTGTTCGTACAGCGCAGTGCCGTCGAATTTGGCCAGGCCGTGATCGTCGGTCGGGAAATGGCCGACCACCCAGTCAAGGATAACGCTGATACCCTCGTCGTGCGCGGCTTTAATCAGGGCGCGCAATTCTTCCGGCGAACCGAAACGGCTGGTCGGCGCATACAAACCGGTTGCCTGATAGCCCCATGAGCCGTCAAACGGATATTCGGAAACAGGCAGGAACTCAATATGGGTAAAGCCCATGTCTTTGACGTATGCGACCAATTCTTTGGCCAGCTCTTCGTAAGTCAGCCAGAAATTGTTTTCCGGATTGCGTTTCCACGAACCCAAATGCACTTCATAAATGCTGATAGGCGCATCAATGGCGTTGGCACGGGCGCGGAAGGCCGGTTCTTCCACTTCGTCAGGCAAACCGCGTACGATAGATGCCGTGGTCGGGCGCAGTTCCGCACCGAAAGCATACGGGTCGGCTTTTTCGCGCACATCGCCGTTGGCATCGCGGATTTCAAATTTGTAGAGGGCATTGAGTTTGACGGCAGGAATAAAGATGTCCCAAATGCCGTTGTCGCGGTGAAAACGCATCACATGGCGGCGGCCGTCCCAGTTGTTGAACTCGCCGATAACGGAAACGCGTTGCGCATTTGGCGCCCATACGGCAAAACGTACGCCCTTCACGCCGTCCAACTCGGCAAAATGCGCGCCTAAAGTCTCATAAGGACGCAGGTGCTTACCTTCGGCCAACAGCCAGGAATCCATGTCTTGCAACGCAGAGCTGAAATGATAAGGGTCTTCTTCAATCACAGGCTCGGAGTCTTCGGTGTAACGGATACGCAAAGCGTAATCGGGCGCATCATCGGGCAAAACAGCCACAAAGAAACCGCGTTCATCAATTTTTTCAGACGGCACGATGAGTTCGCCGCTGCGGCGGTTCACGATATCCACGCTCACTGCGCCGGGAATCAAAACGCGCACTACTTCATCGCCCTCTGCAAGGCGGTGTCGTCCCAAATAAGCGAACACATCGCTATGGGTGGCAAGAAACAGGCTTTCGACCGTATCGCGCTCGATTTGGTCAAGTTCATGATAAGTCTTGATTTGGCTGTTTGTTTTCATGCGTACCTCGTCAATAATGGCAAGTTGGCCGCCCATGAGGCGGTGTTGTAGGAAATCTTCCAAAGAAACCGGCATTTTTTGCGCCCAGTTCGGATAGCCTTCAGTTACACCCGGGACATTCAGATTGTCGATGATGCCCAGCAGGTTTTCCAGTTGTACGGCGTAAAGTTTGCTGCGGCTCAATGCGCCGTATTTGTGCAAAGCCGCCAGCAAGGTTTCATCGGCTTTTGCCGGCATTTGTACGTCCGCACCCAGACAGCCGGTATCTTTCAATTTGTCCAGCAAATCTGCTTTATCGTGTTCTCGCTCGTCCAAGGCCGTCTGAAAAGCGGCTGCATCTGGCAAAGTACCGAGTTTGAACATCGTATCCAAATCTTTGCCTATCCAATAACCTGCCAGCGGCGCAACATCGTGGGTACTGATGACCGTAATCGCCTGCTCGGGGTATTCTTCAGGTAATTGAAAACCATTCCAGCCCTTGCTGAAATACATCACTTTGTAGGAGAACACTTGATAGAGGTTAAGCAGATAACGCGCTTGATCGGGTACCGTACCCAAATCTTCGCCGATGATGACGCAACGGTTGCGCTGGCTTTCCAATGCCAAAATGGCAAAGGTCACTTCGGCATCGTAATGCACATATGCGCCGAAATCTGCTGTTTTATCGTTTAACACCCACCACAAACGACACAATGCCATCACATGGTCAATCCGCAACACGCCATACAGACGCATATTTTCGCGCAACAGATGAGCAAACTTTTCATAGCCCGTATGTTTCAACATCGACGGATTAAGCGGCGGCAAATTCCAATTCTGCCCTGTCGGCCCCAAAGGATCCGGCGGCGCACCGACCGATACGTCCATACAATAATCTTGACGGTTTAACCAAGTATCCGCGCTGCCTCGCGCCACGCCAACCGCCAAATCGCCGTAAATACCGAGTTTGACACCGTATTCGGCAGCGGCTTGGTTGACTTCTTGCAACTGCTCCGCGCAAAGCCATTGCAGCCACATATAAAAACGGATTTCCCGATCATGACTGCGCGCGAATTTTTCTACTGCTTCGCCATCAGGTTGATGAAATTCAGACGGCCATGATTGCCAACCCACTTGTCCGGGACGGCTGTAATACTGGTCCAAAGCCTCAAACAAACCGAAGCCCTGCAAAGCCTCGCCTTTTTCTAATACAAATGCTTCAAATGCAGCGCGCTCATTTTCCGCGGCTTCACAAGTATCTTGTTCAAATGCATTAAACGCCATTTGCAGCGCATCACGTTTGCATGCCCAAACCGCCGTATAAGTCACCGTTTCTGTAACACGTAAAGCGGCAATACGCTGACGGATTTTCGGTTGTTCCAGCCAGTTTTTCAGTTGCTCGTTATAAGTAAACGCACCGACTTTCTCGATATCCAAATAAATCGGATTGAGCCATTCGCGCGAAGAAGGGCTATACGGGCTGGCAAAGGCAGGTTTGCTGGTAAACAAGGCGTGCAAAGGGTTGATACCGACAAAATCCAGCTTTTTCTCCGCCGCATATTTCATCAGGTTCAGTAAATCGGTAAAGTCGCCTATGCCCCAGTTGCGCTCGGAACGCAGGCTGTACAAATGCATAGTCAAACCATTCATCCGTCCGCCATTGGCAAGCAGTTTGGGTTGGTAAACCGATTCAGGCGCAACAATCAGGCGTACAAGGCAACTTTTGCCGCCGGTCTCGGCCGACAAAGTGTAATAACCGCAAGCCAATCGGGGCAGCTTAATCCAAAGCATATCATTATCGCCCGGATATAAAGTCAAGCTCTGGCACTCATCCGCCTCATCAATCAATACGACCGCTTCCACACCATGAAATTCAGACGGCATCTGTAAAGATTCTTCGCCGTTTTCATGCGCGACCATCGTATTCAGATAAAGGCCGTCTGAATCCGGTTTGCTTTTGTCCAAAATAGCAACAATCGATTCCAAAACTTCAGGTTTGGTTACATGATATGTACCGTTGATGTCGTGGTAGCCTAAATCAATACCAGCCTCTAGAGCCTGCTGCTCCAATGTCTCACTCATTGCATTCTGCCTGTTTTACCAATATCTGAATCTTAATACAGATTTTGTCGCACCGTTATATGTAATTCATTGTAGTCTCTAACAAAATCCATATTTCCCTGTTTGATTTGACCTGCGCCAAAATTTCCTATTTATCTGTCTTGTAAAAACTTAAAGGCCGTCTTAAAAGGAAGGTTTCATTCCTTTTCAGACGGCCTTTATCATGTTTCAAGCCTGATTAGTGGTGGTGATGACCGTGCGGGCCATGTACGTGGCCGTGGGCAATTTCTTCCTCAGTCGCATCGCGCACACCTTCAACAGTCGCTTTGAACAATACTTTCATACCGGCCAAAGGATGGTTGCCATCCACTACAGCTTTACCGTCGGCAACATCGGTTACACGATAAATCAATACATCGCCAGTTTCCGGATCATCGGCTTCAAACATCATACCGACTTCGACTTCAACAGGAAATACGCTTACATCTTCAATACGCACCAGCTCAGGATCTTGTTCACCGAAAGCATCCTCAGGGGACAAAGCCACTTCAACGGTATCGCCTACATTTTTGCCATGCAACGCTTCTTCCACCAAAGGGAAAATGCCGTCATAACCGCCATGCAGGTAAGCAATCGGCTCTTCGGTTTTGTCCAACAATTGGTTGTTTGCATCGTACATTTCATAATGCAGGGAAACTACGGAATTTTTAACAATAGACATCATGTCGTCCTTAATCAATATTTAAAAGTCAGGTTCAGGCTATTCTATCACAGCTGTAACTAAACAATCGGTTTACCTTAAACAAATACTTTTGGCGAACACAACAAAACCGAAAAAGTCCATATAAAAAATAAAATTGAATGATTCTAATCCATAAAAGTTGCTTTTTCACAACACAAAGTTGCTAAATTACAAAAAACTCCCCAAACGCAAAAACATTCCAAACCCTTAAAACCGACAACAGTTAAAAATAATCAAGCCATTGAATAAAAATGATTTTTAAAATTTTCATTAATTATGAATATTTTTAGATGATTTTTTACCTGCCCTCCTGATTTACATTATTTTCGCTAATTTTGTATTGATTTTAGTATGCAAACGGTTAAGCAACGTTGCATTGACCAACCCCGTGGGGCATAATAACGAAAATTCAGCAATGAATTTCTACTGTACAGGCCGTTTGACGGCTATTTTTAGTTTAAATCGATTTAAAAAAAGGTCCTCAAAAATGAAAAAATCTCTGTTCGCTGCTGCTTTGTTGTCTTTAGCTTTGGCCGCTTGTGGCGGTGCTGATAAAGCTGCTGAAACTGCTGCTTCTGCCGCATCTGCTGCTTCTGAAGCCGCTGCATCTGCTACTGAAGCTGCTGCTTCTGCTGCTGAAGCTACCGAAGCTGCTGCTACTGAAGCTGCTGCATCTGCTACTGAAGCCGCTGCATCTGCTACTGAAGCTGCTGCATCTGCTGCTGAAGCCGCTGCTTCTGCTGCTTCTGAAGCTGCTAAATAATATTCTTTTGAATATAAGAAAAGCAGGATACCATTGCGTATCCTGCTTTTTTACATTTCTCACACTCCACTTCCCAACTTTTCCGCCCGACTGCCATGCACCTTCACGACCGTTTTACTGAATTTCTTTCCGTCTCTGAAATTATCGAAGCCACTCCGGCCTTGTTAAATGACCAACGCCGCCGTTTTGTTTCTTCGCCGGATATTGTCTTACAGCCGAACTCTGTCGAAAACGTGCAGAAAATCATGCGTTTCTGTTTTGAAAACCGCATCCGCGTAACCCCGCAAGGCGGCAATACCGGATTATGCGGCTCAACGGTAACCACCGAAGGCGTACTGCTCAATCTCTCCAAGCTCAACCGCATCCGCGATATCAACCTTGCTGACAACAGCATGACGGTTGAAGCTGGCGTGATTTTGCAAAATGCTCAAAAGGCGGCAGCCGAAGCCGGACGACTGTTTCCGCTCAGCCTTGCCAGCGAAGGCTCTTGCCAAATCGGCGGCAATATCGCCTGTAATGCCGGCGGTTTGAATGTCTTGCGTTACGGCAGCATGCGTGATTTGGTATTGGGTTTGGAAGTCGTTTTACCAAACGGCGAACTGGTTTCCCACCTTCAGCCCCTACACAAAAACACGACCGGCTACGACTTGCGCCATCTTTTTATCGGCAGCGAAGGAACATTGGGCATCATTACCGCCGCCACACTCAAACTCTTTGCCCAGCCCAAAACCAAAGCGACCGCATGGGTAGGTTTAGACGATATTGAATCCGCCATCTCGCTTTTAACTGCGGTGCAAGGCCATTTTGCCGAACGCTTGACCAGCTTCGAGCTAATCAGCCGCTTTGCCCTCGATTTATCTTCGGAATTCAGCCAACTCAAAAAGCCTGCCGACGCGGAATGGCATATTTTGATTGAACTTGCCGACTCCGTTCCCGACGCAGGTTTGGATGAAAAACTTGCCGAATTTCTCTATCAAAACGGATGGGAAAACAGTATCTTGGCGCAATCCGAGCAAGAGCGTTCCGACTTATGGACCTTACGTGAAAATATTTCCGCTTCCCAACGCAAACTCGGCACCAGCATCAAACACGACATCGCCGTCCCTATCGCCCAAGTAGCCGCCTTTGTCCGCCAATGCGCCCCTGCCTTGGAAACCCGCTTTCCCGGCATACAAATTGTCTGCTTCGGACATTTAGGCGACGGCAGCCTGCATTACAATACATTCCTGCCCAATGTATTGAGCAATGAAGCCTACCAATACGAAGACGCCGTCAATACCATTGTTTATGAAAACATCCTTGCCTGCCACGGTACGATTGCCGCAGAACACGGCGTAGGCATCATCAAAAAACATTGGCTGCCCCGCGTACGTACAAAGGCCGAACTCGTTCTGATGCATGCCATCAAAAATCAGCTTGACCCTTATGGCATTATGAATCCGGACAAACTCCTGCCTTCTTTGGATTAACCAATACAAAAGGCCGTCTGAAACATTTCAGACGGCCTTTTTATTTTATCCAAACTATTTCAATGCCGTTTTCCAATCCAATCCGCCCAAGGATGGTACCTGTATCACTTCGTTGGTATCCAAATTGACCGCTGTCAGCTCTCCGCCCCACAACGCGCCGGTATCCAAAGCAATAACCTGATCGGTATTAACGTAACCCAATGACGACCAATGTCCGAACACGGTAATATAATCCAAATTCTGCCTATCGGGTGCTTTAAACCAAGGGCGCAGGTAAAGCGGCATTTTTTTCAAAGTGGATTTATATTCGTAATCCAATTCGCCTTTGTACGTCAGCGCACGCATACGGGTAAAGACGTTGATAATCATGCGTAGGCGCTCATAGCCTGTCAAATCGTCCGTCCACTCGGTCGGCTTGTTGCCGTACATTTTGCCAAAAAATTTCCTGTACTTTTTACCTTGCAATTCATCCTCAGCTTCACGGGCAAGGCTTTCGGCTTTATTAACAGACCATTGCGGCAAAATACCGGCATGCACCATCACATGCCTGTCGCCGCGTACCAAAAGCGGTTGATGACGCAGCCAGTCAAGCATGGCATGACTATCGGGATGGGTCAAAATCGGCCCAACCGTATCACTACGCTTGAGCGTTCCTTCACCGCAACCGACGGCCAAAAGATGTAAATCATGATTACCCAAAACCATTTGCACGCTGCTGTCATGCTCTTTGGCAAATCTCAGGGTTTCCAAGGACTTCGGGCCGCGATTAACAATATCGCCGACCAGCCAAAGGGTGTCCGTACCATGATTAAAGCCGATTTTGGCAAGCAACAAAGTCAGCTCGTCAAAACAGCCTTGAATATCTCCGATTGCGTAATGTGCCATTATTATTGTTTTCCGTTGTTATTATTTTCAGACGGCCTCAAGCCCAGCCCAGGCCGTCTGAAAACATCAATTATGCATTTAAAACCAATACTGCTTCTGCTTCAACCTGAACGCCTTTAGGCAGGCTGGCCACGCCAACCGCCGCACGCGCAGGGAAAGGTTGTTCGATAAATTCAGCCATCACTTCATTGAACACGGCAAAGTTGGCCAAATCAGTCAAATAAGCATTGAGTTTGACGATATCGTTCAAAGAACCGCCTGCTGCTTCGGCTACGGCTTGCAGGTTTTTAAATACTTGCACTGCTTCGGCGCGGAAGTCGCCATTGCCGACCACAGTCATCGTAGCCGGATCCAAAGGAATCTGACCGCTCATATAAACCGTATCGCCTGCGCGGACTGCTTGGCTGTATGCACCAATCGCGGCAGGGGCTTTGTCGGTATGGATAATGGTTTTAGACATGATATTCTCCTCAAATAGAAATGTCAGAATCAGGTGGAAGCTTCGAATTTTACTTTCAACAGAAATACGTTTCAATAAAAGCATTCAATTAATGCGTTTAGCCCGTCTTGTTCTTCCTCGATTTTAAACCTACAATCCCACACATTATTCATTTCAAAGCCGAAATTATTATGTTTTTTGTCTTATCCCCAGCCAAAAACCTCAACGAAAAAGACCCCTCCCCCGTAAGCAGCTTTACCCTGCCCGACCTTCTGCCAGAAGCAGAAATCCTGATGCAGGAGTTGCGTCAGCTTGCCCCCCAACAAATCGCCGAGCTGATGCATGTTTCCGACAAAATCGCCCTGCTCAACGCCGAACGCAATGCCGCATGGCACACACCATTTACGCCTGAAAACGCCAAACAAGCCGTATTTATGTTCAACGGCGACGTCTATGAAGGCATCGCCGCCGATACGCTCAAACCGGAACAAATCGACTATCTGCAACAACATGTCCGCCTGCTCTCCGGCCTATACGGCATACTGCGCCCGCTCGACTTGATGCAACCCTACCGCTTGGAAATGGGTACGGCCTTTGCCAACACGCGCGGTAAAAACCTCTACGAATTTTGGGGCGATAAAATCACCGACCTGCTCAACCAAACACTGGAGCAGGCCGATAGCGACGTTTTAATCAACCTCGCCTCACAAGAATATTTCAAATCCGTCAACACCAAAAAACTCAACGCACGCCTGATTACGCCGATTTTTAAAGATGAGAAAAACGGTAAATATAAAATCATCAGCTTCTACGCCAAGCGTGCGCGCGGTTTGATGGTGCGCTACGCGGCAGAACACGGCATTACCGATCCTGAAATGCTCAAAAATTTCGACTACGAAGGCTATTCATTCAATGAAGCAGCTTCAAACGAAGCCGAATGGGTATTCATGCGTGAAGAACAATCTAAATAAAAACAGAATCCTAGATATTTTTTCTAAAATACCTCTTGGCAAAGACCGTAAGTTCCATTAATATTACGACTTCAAGAATGGAAGCGTGGCAGAGCGGTTTAATGCAACGGTCTTGAAAACCGTCGAGGGTTGATAGCCCTCCGTGAGTTCGAATCTCACCGCTTCCGCCATTTTTGATATTTTTTTATCTAGTGAAAATGAAATGCGAGACTTGATGATTCAAGTCTTTTTTTATTTTCGAATCCAAAGAATCCCGTAAAGGCCGTCTGAAACTTTCTATGACGCAGTTTCAGACGGCCTAATACCTTTAAAAATTCCCCCAAATTCCTAAAGTCCTACCCAGACATTTAGAGATTTGGGGGATTTTTGCAAATGTCCCTGCTTTTCTGATCATTGCCGTCAAGGGTATCAGCCTACCTATCACCAATGCGGAATTTTTGCTCAACCATGCGTGGCTTTTCCTATGCCGACGCGATCGTGCATTTTGCCTCAGAGCCGTGTGCCACCGTATCGTTTGCGGTAGGGTTTGCTGCATATTCTGAGCTGTTGCCACAAAGTACCGCCCTTGCTTTTATCTTGGAGGAGGTTGCGGCAAACGGTGTCGTGATGGAGTGTCATTCGATGATGGTGTGGTGGTAGGACAGGTCTTGAATGTGGTATCGTTCTTCTTGGGTCAGTTGCGTGTAGTAGTTCATGGTAATCTTTCTTGTAGGAAAGGCAGTATGCTGCTGCATCTAGGACTTTTTCCGTTATGTAAAGTTTGCCCTTCAAATCCGAATCTGCTGGCCTCTATTTATCATTATTTAATCGCTACAAGGATATTTAAATGAAACGGGAAACCATTGCCCTGCATGCAGGCTATCAATCCGAACCGACTACCAAATCCGCTGCTGTCCCCATTTACCAAACCACTTCCTACACTTTCGACAACACGCAACACGGCGCAGACTTGTTCAATCTTGATGTAGCGGGCAATATCTACACCCGTATGATGAATCCGACCACTGCCGTTTTGGAAGAACGCGTTGCCCGTTTGGAAGGCGGTATCGCCGCATTGGCTGTCGCCAGCGGTATGGCGGCAATTACCTATGCCGTTCAAACCTTGGTTGAAGCAGGCGACAACATCATCGCAACCAAAACGCTCTACGGCGGCACTTACAATTTCTTTGCCCACAGCCTGCCGCGCCAAGGTATAGAAGTACGCTTTATCGATCCGGCCAAACCCGAAGAAATTGCTGCCAATACCGACAGCCGCACCAAACTGGTGTATTGCGAATCTATCGGCAATCCCGCCATCAATGTCGTTGATATTCCAGCATTCGCACAAGCCGCGCACGCTCAAGGGCTGCCACTGATGGTGGACAACACCGTTGCTACGCCCACATTGTTCCGCCCGATCGAGCACGGTGCCGACATCGTTATCCAATCCTTGACCAAATACATCGGCGGTCACGGTACAACGATTGGCGGTGCCATTATCGACGGCGGCAAATTCCAATGGGCAGGCAATCCGCGCTTTGAAAAAACTTTCAATCAGCCTGATCCGTCTTACCACGGCATAAACTACTGCGAACATTTTGGTGCAGCCGCCTACATTGCCCGCGCTCGCGTCGTCCCATTGCGTAATACCGGTGCCGCCCTGTCTCCGCACAGCGCATTTTTACTGCTTCAAGGTTTGGAAACCCTCGCCCTGCGTATGGAACGTCATTGCGAAAACGCCCTAAAAGTAGCCAAATTCTTAAAGAAACATCCGCGGGTCGAATGGGTGAACTATCCTGCCCTGCCCGACAGTCCGTATAAAGCCTTGATTGACCGCGACTACGGCGGAAAAGCCTCAGGTTTGCTGAGTTTCGGTATTAAAGGCGGTCGTGAAGGCGGCGCGAAGTTCATTGACGCACTGCAACTCTTCCTGCGTTTGGTGAATATCGGTGATGCCAAATCGCTGGCTACCCATCCTGCCACAACGACCCACCGTCAGCTTGACGATGCAGAACTCGCCGCAGCAGGCGTCAGCCCCGACATGGTACGCCTGAGCGTGGGTATCGAGCATATCGACGATTTGCTTGCCGACTTGGCGCAGGCATTAGATGCCGTACAGGCATAAGCAATCGCTCATTAGATGAAAAAAGCCTCCGCTTAAAAAGGCCGTCTGAAAATTTCTTTTCAGACGGCCTTTCCTTTTCTACAAATCAAATGCGGCGTTAATCAAACGTTTGGTGTAATCGTTTTGCGGATGGTGGAAAATCTGATCCGCGCTGCCGTACTCAACCATTTCGCCCTGCTTCATCACGATCACATTATCGCTGACAGCGCGCACGACAGACAAATCATGACTGATGAACATATAAGTCAGGCCGTATTTCTTCTGCAAATCGCGCAAAAGTTCGACCACTTTGGATTGTACGGAGCGGTCAAGTGCAGAGGTTGGCTCGTCCAAAAGGATAAATTTCGGGCGCAGGATAACGGCGCGTGCAATAGCGATACGCTGACGCTGGCCGCCGGAGAATTCATGCGGATAACGGTTGAGCGCGTCAAGCGGCAGGGACACTTCCTTCATGACTTCCAAAACGCGTTGGATACGTTCTTTTTTGGTCATTTCAGGATGATGAACCGTCAAACCTTCGCCAATAATCTCACCAACGGTCAGGCGTGGGGAAAGCGAACCGAACGGATCTTGGAACACAATTTGCCGTTGCGATTTCAGACGGCGTGCTTCTTCGGCGGTATAGTTTTTCAGGTCTTTGCCTTCAAAGGAGATATGGCCGGTATAAGGCAGCATCTGCATGACGGCTTTGCCCAGCGTGGATTTGCCGGAACCGGACTCGCCGACGACGCCCAATGTTTCGCCTTCTTTAATTTTGAAGCTGATGCCTTTGACGGCGTCAAAAGTTTTGAGCGGCTTGCCGAAAAAGTTTTGCTTCAATACGAAAGAAACATTGACATTATCGGCATCGATTAACACTCCGGCGCTGGTTTCTTCCGGCTCTTTCATGCCCTTGGGAATGGCATTGATGAGTTCGGCGGTATATTCGTGTTTCGGATGGGCAAATACTTCTTTGATTTTGCCGCGCTCGACAATTTCGCCGTTACGCATGACGCAGACGGTTTTGGAATAGTGTTCCGCCAAACCCAAATCGTGGGTAATGAAGATAATCGCCATGCCCATTTGCTGTTGCAAATCATGGAGCAAATCGAGAATCTCGGCTTGAATGGTCACATCCAAAGCTGTGGTCGGTTCGTCGGCAATCAGCAGGTCAGGTTCATTAATAAGCGCCATGGCAATCATAATGCGTTGCAACTGACCGCCGGAAAACTCGTGAGGATATTGTTTCATGCGGCGCTCGGCTTCTTTGATGCCCACACGTTCCAGTAATGCCAATGCTTTTTGTCCTGCTTCTTTTTTGCCGAGCTTTTTATTGTGCACACGCGCCGCTTCAATCAGTTGCGCACCGATACGCATAAACGGATTGAGCGAGGTCATCGGCTCTTGGAAAATCACGCTGATGCGGTTGCCGCGCAAATCACGCAGGGTTTTCTCATCGGCATCCAAAATGGAAATGCCGTCAAAAGTAATGCGCGAATCTTTGCTGTATCGGGCAAATTTCTCAGGCAGCAGGCGCATAACGGACATGGAGGTTACGGACTTGCCCGAGCCGGATTCGCCGACCAAAGCCAATGTTTCGCCCTCTGCCACTTTAAAGCTGACATTACGCACGGCGTGCACGTTTTTTTCATGCAATTCAAAATTGATGTCCAGATTTTCTACAACCAGTAACTGTTTTGTCATTTTGATTATCCTTTTGGTTGCGGTTTAGCGGTCTTTCGGGTCGAGCGCATCGCGCAGACCGTCGCCGATAAAGTTGAAACAGAACAAAGTGGTTACCAAGAAGAAACTCGGCACGAGCAGCTGCCATGGTGCGGCTTCCATCGAAATCGCGCCTTCTTGCAGCATCGAACCCCAACTGGTCATCGGCTCTTGTACGCCCAAGCCCAAGAAGCTCAAGAAAGATTCAAACATAATCATGCCCGGCACCAGCAAAGAGGCATACACCATCACCACGCCCAAAACATTCGGAATAATGTGGCGCGTCACGATTTTACGTTTTGCCACGCCGCTCACACGCGCCGCTTCGACAAACTCTTTATGCTTCAAGCTCAAGGTTTGACCGCGCACGATACGCGCCACGTCCAACCAAGACACCAAACCCACGGCGGCAAAAATCAAAAGCAAGTTGCGGCCAAAGAACGTGGTCAGCAGAATCACGAAAAACATAAACGGAAACGCGTTCAAAATTTCCAAAAAGCGCATCATCAGCGAATCGAGCTTACCGCCGATAAAGCCGGCAATCGCACCATAAAGCGTACCGATGACAACAGCCACCAATGCGCCGGCCACACCGACCAGCAAGGAAATACGTCCGCCGGTTGCCGCACGCGACAACAAATCGCGGCCGAGCAAGTCCGTACCCAGATAGTGATGGGTAGAAAAGGACGGCGGAATCTGCATATTGTCCCAGTCGGTAAAGTCGTAGGTGTAGCGGACAATCCATGGTGCCACAATCACAAAAATGCTGATCAGCAACAGGATAATAATGCTGTACACCGCCGCTTTGTTCTGTTTAAAACGCCGCCATGCGTCGCTCCACAGGCTTTTGCCGTGTACTTGGGCGTATTCTGCTGCCTCTGCGAGGGCCTGAGTCTGCTTCTTTTTGAATAACATAATGTTCTCTCTCGCTTTTTATTCTTTCTTCAGGCCGTCTGAACGTTTCAGACGGCCTTTGCGCAAATGGGATTAATAACGGATTTTCGGGTCAATAATGGCATACAGAATATCGAGGATGGCGTTGAACAAAATGGTCATGATGCCGACCAAAATCGTCAAACCCAAAATCATGCCGTAGTCGCGGTTGAGCGCGCCGTTGACAAATAATTGTCCAACGCCGGGAATACCGAACACGTTTTCAATCACAATGGAGCCGGTGATGATGCCGACGAATGCCGGGCCTAAGAAAGAAACAATCGGCAGCATGGCGGGACGCAGCGCATGGCGCAGAATGATGCGGCTCATGGGCAGGCCTTTGGCGCGTGCCGTGCGGATAAAGGGGCTGTTCAATACTTCAATCATCGCGCCGCGCGTAATCCGCGCGATACTGGATACATAACCGATGGACAAAGTAACGACGGGCAAAATCAAGTTCATTAGTGCGCCATCGTTCCAACCGCCGGCAGGCAGCCATTGCAGTCTGACGGCAAACACCAGCACCAATACCGGCGCCATCACAAAGCTGGGAACGACGATACCGGTCATCGCGCCGCTCATCAGCGAATAATCCAGCCAACTGTTTTGTTTTAAGGCGGCGATGATGCCGATAAACATACCGAAGATGGCGGCAATCAAAAAGGCGTAGAAGCCAAGTTCTGCCGATACCGGCAGGGATTGGGCAAGCAACTCATTAACGCTGAAATCTTTATATTTGAACGACGGTCCCAAATCTCCCTGTGCCAACTGCTTGAGGTAGTGGAAATATTGGAGGTACATCGGATCATTAAGGTGGTATTTGGCTTCGATGTTGGCCATGACCGCAGGCGGCAGGTTGCGTTCGCCTGTGAACGGGCTGCCCGGTGCAAGCCGCATCAGGAAAAACGATACGGTAATCAACACCAGCATGGTCGGGATGGAAGCACATATCCGTTTGATGATGAATTTCAACATAATCAGGCTGTCCTGTCTGAACATACCGGACTCGTGAAAACAAGCTGACCTGAAGCGGAAATCGGATGAATGGCAGCAGGCGTCTGAAACGTCGCCGCGCCGGTTTCTCTCTCTATTCCGACCGGGTTATTGTTTTTATTCGGAGTCGGGTAAGGTTTTTTAGTTTTTAGATAATTGTTGTTATAAGGCCGTCTGAAATTTTGTATCCGCCGTTTCAGACGGCCTTTCACGTTAACGCGCCAAAGGTTCGGTGCGTTCAATCAGCCATGCTTTGGCCGCGCCTTCTGTCAAAGGCTCGAGACGGCGGCGCACTTCGGCGTGATATTGGTTCAGCCATTCGATTTCGCTGCCGGTCATCAGTTTGGTATCAATCAGGCGCGTATCGATTGGGCAGAGGGTAACGGTTTCAAAATACAGGAATTTGCCGAACTCGGTTTCCTCAGGGTTTTCAACCGGACGGTTGATTACCAGGCTTTCGATACGGATACCCCACTTACCCGGACGGTAAAGACCCGGCTCGTTGGAAGTCAGCATGCCTGACTGCATCGCGTGATGCGGTTGCGGCACGGCGGCAACGGCAATGCTTTGCGGGCCTTCATGCACATTGAGGAAATAGCCCACGCCATGACCGGTACCGTGACCATAATCGCATTGTGCCTGCCAGAGCGATTTGCGGCAGATGGCATCAATCATCGGGCCTTTGATGTTTTCAGGGAAAATGGTCTCAGCCAGAGAAATATGCGCCTTCAACACCAAAGTGTAATCGCGTTTCATGGCCGCACTCGGATTGCCGACAGGAACCACGCGCGTGATGTCGGTCGTACCGCCCCAGTATTGGCCGCCGGAGTCAATCAGCAGCATACCGTCGCCTTTGATTTTACTGTTGTTTTCTGGTGTCGCACTGTAATGAGGCAAGGCGGCATTGGCATTGTAGCCCGCGATGGTATCGAAACTTGGCGAAATAAAGCCGGGACGTTGGCTGCGGTGTTTGTAGAGCATGCCGTCGATATCCAGCTCGCTCAATTCGCCGCCGTCTGCCAAGATTTGTTCAAACTCGGCAAAGAAGCCGCACAATGCCGCGCCGTCTTCCGCCATGGTATTGCGGATATGGGCGATATCGGCATCGGATTTGACTGATTTGAAGAATGTGCTTGGGTGGATGGCTTCAATCAAACGAACGTCTTCAGGCAGGCGGCGCAAAGTACCGACAGCAGTTTTGTTCGGATCAATCAGCAATGCGCCCTTAACGCCTGCCAAATAGTCCGCCGCTTGCGCATAAGGCAAAACTTCAAAACTTGCCGCTTTCAAGGCTTCGGCAGATTCGGCTTTCAGACGGCCTGCATCGGTAAACAATACGGCTTTGTCTTGACTGATAAACAGATGGGACAAGAACACAGGGTTGAACGGTACATCATCGCCGCGCAGATTGGTAATCCAAGCGATGTCGTCCAAAGAAGAAACCAAATGCGCATCTGCGCCCTGCTCTTTCATGGCCGCACGGATACGGGCCAATTTTTCGGCCGCCGTTTCGGAAACATAGTCGGGATGGTGAACGTAGATTTCCGGAGTCGGCAATGCAGGACGGTCGTCCCACACTTCGTCCAACAAAGTTTCAGGATATTCGAGGCGGATGTTTTTGGCGGCAAGTGCCTGTTTCAAACCGCGCTCGCCGCTGAGTGCGAACATATCGGCAGGCGCGCCGACGACTGCGCCCTCGGGCAGATTTTGTGCCAACCACTCGGTATAAGGCGCATCAACGCCCATTTTTTGCAGCTCGATGCCGTTTGGCGCGAGCTGTTGGCCTGCCTGTTCCCAATAGCGGCTGTCCGTCCACACGCCTGCTTTATCGGCGGTTACCACCAAAGTACCGGCCGAACCGGTAAAGCCGGAAAAATCGCGACGTGCCTGCCAATGCTCGGGCAGGTATTCGGAAAGGTGCGGATCGGCGGAAGGGATGACAAACGCGTCCACGCCATGTTTTTTCATAGCTTCGCGTAAAGCGGACAAACGTTGTTGTACAGATTTCATGTGTTATGTCTCCTGTTGTTTCAGACGGCCTCTGTCATCAAGGCCGTCTGAAAACTTGTGCTGTCTATAATCAATCTATTTTTTCGGTGCGAACGACCAGTTCTTGACTGTGTAGTTCCGTAAAGGGTCTTTGTCGGAATAGCCGATAATATCGGGTTTGACCATACGCACTTCAACCTGATGATACAACGGAATCAGTGTAGCGTCTTCTTGAAGCTGCTTCTCCGCATCGGCATAGAGCTGGCTGCGCGCTTCCTTGCTGACACCATCTTTCAGCGTATTGTTCATAAATGTATCAAACGCCGCGCTTTTGTAGCGGAATGCATTGTTTGAGTTGTTGGATTTCAAGATATTGAGCATGCCCGCCGCATCATTGAAATCGGAACACCAGCCGCTGAACGAAACTTTGAAATTGCCTTGTGCGCGCGTATCCAAATAAGTTTTCCATTCCTCGTTGGACAAAGTCGGACGGATAAACGGAATGGCGGCTTTCCACACCGACTGCACGGCAGTGATTTGTTTTTTAGACGCTTCGCTGGTGCTGTACAAAATATCGAACTCAAGCGGATGTTCATCGTTGTAGCCTGCTTCGTTCAACAGTTTGCGTGCGGTTTCGATGCGTTTTTCAGGTGTCCACTCCTTCCACTCCGGATAAACAGGAATCACGCCCTGCATTTGCGGCGGCGTCAATTGGAAGGCAGGCGTATCGCCGCGGCCGCCCACTTTGACGACGATGTCGCGGCGCGTCAGCATATTGAGCGCCTTGCGGACGCGCGGATCATTAAACGGCGCTGCTTCGTGGTTCGGCTCCAAATACCAGCTGCACAAGGAAGTTGTACGTTTCACTTGTCCCGGAAACTCAATATCCGCCACTTTGACCTGATCGCTGGGAATGCCGTAAGTTACGTCAATTTCATTGGCGCGATAACGGTTGTATTCACCGCTGCCTGACAAGAAAACCGCCTTCGGAATGGCCACTTTGTCTTTATCGTAATAATTGGGGTTGCGTTCCATATTGATGTGGCTGTTGACTTTCCAATCCTTTAACAGATAAGCGCCACTGGAAACATAATGACCGGGTTGCGTCCACTTATTGCCGTATTTTTCGACAGTGGCGCGGTGCACCGGAAACGTGAATTGCTGAATCAGCATATCGGGGAAATAAGGTACGGGCGCAATCAGCGTAAATTGCAGGGTTTTTGCGTCCAACGCCTTCACGCCCAATGTCTCAGGCTTGGCTTTGCCGTTTAATATATCTTCCGCATTTTCCACTTGGGCATCGACCAAATAGCTGCCGAAAGGTGCGCCGGTAGCCGGATCAGCAAGACGGCGGAAGCTGTACACAAAATCCTCGGCGGTAATCGGATCGCCATTGCTCCATTTGGCATCACGCAGATGGAAAGTCCAGACACGCTCGCCCTTGCTTTCCCATCTTTCCGCCAAAGCAGGAATGGTTTTGCCTTCGGCATCCGTACCGACCAAACCATCCATCAGCTGGCGGATAATCGCACCTGCCGCCATATCGCCGCTCATCTGCGGGTCCAACGTGCCCGGCTCGACGCCGTTGCTGACCACCACGCGCTCATAATCCGTACGCTTAAACTCAGGGGCGGGTTTGACATCGCGGCTGCACGCCGACAACGCAAATACGGCGGCCAATGATGCAGCCAACAGCGGATAGGTTTTTCCGGCCATATTTCATTCCTTCTTTTGGGTATTTTTCTTTTTCAGACGGCCTGATCATTCAAACTACACTTAACTACAAATATTTGAGGTTTTTAAACCCAGTTAAATCCTCTATTTCTAAATATAAAAATAGTGTTTAAAACTACCTATACCATCGAAATAAAAGCAGCCGTCTAAGATTGTCGGCAAATTAACACAAAAATACGTAACTGAAAACTATTTTTCAATTTATCCTACGATAAGTTACAAATGTATTGATTTTTTATAATTTGTCAAATAAGATTATCCGAATTTCCCGTCCCAAATTAAAAAAAAGACATAAAAGGAGAACAAAATGAACAAGTTATCTTGTTTTGTTGCCACTACCCTCATCGGTTCTTCCATAAGCTTCGCCCACGCCGAACCTAAAATGAGCGGTACCATCTACATCATGACCGAGGTCGAACACAACAATAAAACCGGTGTAACCTCTACAACCATTTCCGATAAAAGTTCCAGTCTTTATCTCTCTGATGAAGTACCGCTCAACAACGACTTATGGTTGAAATGGCAACTTGGCTCCTTTATTTACTTCGATTCCGACCGCTGGGGCGGCTGGGGTACTGCTGACTCATACGTTGCGCTCAACAGCTACAAAAACCTCGGCACCGTCAAAATGGGTTACATCAGTACCCCTATGAACAGCATCTATCTGAACCCTTTCGACACCAACAGCCCGATTTTGGAATTCGGCAAAATTTCCCGTTTCGGCCAACGCCGCGTTTCTATGGCTTATGAGTCACCTTGGAAAAACGGTTTCCAATTCAAATTCAACGTCTCCCCAGGTTCCAATGCCGCGCGCAACAACAACGACTGGAATCCGGACAAAAAACGTGACGGCGACTGGGTCTTCGGCTGGGGCGTGGACTACTACCACCCCAACAACGGCTTTAACGCGCACTACGCTGCCGAATACGCACCCAACGACTCTCCAACCGAAACCAAAGACTTCCAAGCCCACGCATTCATGGCCGGATACAGCAAAGACAAAATTTCCGTCGATGCCGCGTTCCAATACGCCAAAAACACTTGCGACGGCTTCAGCTGCTGGGGCGTATGGAAAGATGCGGCAGGCAACGTAGCCGGTTCTTACGACAAAGAAATTAACAACACCAAAGAATTTATGGTGTCCGGCTCATACAAAGTAGGCAATTTCAAACCTCAAATCGGCTTCGCCTACGGTAAAAGCTCTGTCGGCGAAAACTACAAACACGTCGCCGTCAGCACCGATTACAGCTTCTCCAAACGGACAACCGCCACACTCGGCGCCGGCTGGTTGAAAGAAAACGTCAATCCGAAATACGACGAAGATTTGCCGAAAAAATCTTCTTACGCAGTGGGCATGGTATTCAAACACCGCTATTAATGCCTGACAGATTAAAGGCCGTCTGAAACAATTCGTTCAGACGGCCTTTTCTACATCCTATAAATAAACTTGCAGCCCACCTTAAAAATCATTACATTGCCCACACTCAAGCTACAAAAACGTCATCATGAATGCCCACCGCACCCTCATTATCTCCGTCTTCATCGTCGCCAGCTGCGGCCTCGCTTACGAGCTCATCATCGCCGCGCTCGCAAGCTATCTTTTGGGCGACAGTATTTTGCAGTTTTCCTCCGTAATCGGACTTTACCTTTTCTCGATGGGCATAGGTGCGCACCTAACCCAATACATCAAAGATAAAGACGTATTGCACCGCTTTATCGAAATCGAACTTCTGGTCGGCGTCATCGGCGGCATTTCCGCGCTGGCATTATTTGTGGCCTTCGGTTTATCCGCCGCACCGTTCCGCACCCTGCTCTACGCTTTTGTGCTGATTGTCGGCATGGTTGTCGGCATGGAAATCCCGTTGGTTATGCGCGTGTTAAACCAAAAAGGCGCGGAGTTTAAAGAACTCGTTTCCAAAGTATTGACCTTCGACTACTTGGGCGCACTTGCCGTCTCGTTATTATTTCCGCTCCTGCTCGCCCCCAAACTCGGCATGGCGCGTTCCGCCTTATTGTTCGGCATCCTCAACGCCGCCGTCGCCTACCTGACCGCGCGCGTGTTTAAAGCCGAACTGCCACGCTACCGCGCCATCCGCCTGCGTGTGCTGATTGTCTTGTCCATCCTCGCCGTCATCTTCGCCTACGCCGACCGCATTTCCTTCAAAGCCGAACAAAGCTATTTCGGCGATCCCGTCGTCTATCAAAGCCACTCGCCCTACCAAAGGCTGGTCGTGACCCGCTGGAAAGACGACACCCGCCTCTATATCAACGGCAACCTGCAATTCTCCTCACGCGACGAAGCCCGTTACCACGAAGCACTCGTTCTGCCCGCCATGCAGATGGTTCCCAATGCCGAACGCGTCCTGATTCTCGGCGGCGGCGACGGCTTGGCGGCACGCGAAGTCTTGAAATATCCGCAAGTCAAAAATATTACTTTGGTCGATCTCGACCCCGACATGACCGCTACTTTTAAAACCTCCGCCACCTTAAGCGCGCTCAACCAAGGCTCACTGTCCCATCCCAAAATGCACGTCGTCAACGACGATGCCGCCAAATGGCTGGAAGGGTCGTCTGAAAAATTCGACGTCATCATCATCGACCTGCCCGATCCCTCCAATTTCTCGCTGGGCAAACTCTACTCCGTCCCCATGTACCGCCTCGTTGCCCGCCATCTTGAGCCGCAGGGCAAGATTGTTGTGCAATCGACTTCGCCTTATTTCGCCCCTAACGCCTATTGGTCGGTCGTCGCCACCCTCGAAGCGGCCAAGTTGAACACTGCGCCCTATCATGTCTACGTCCCCTCCTTTGGCGAATGGGGATTTGTGCTGGCAGGGTTTGACCAAAACTTCCCCATTCCGCAAAAATTCGACGTACCCACCCGCTATCTCAATGCCCAAACCGCCGCCGAAATGTTCCGTTTTCCGCCCGATATGGCAAGGCGCAAGGTTGAAGCAAATTATTTGAACAACCAAATTCTCGTCAGCTATTTTGAAAGCGATTGGAACAATGTGATGCGATAGAATATCTAAAGGCCGTCTGAAACATCAGTCTTTTTTATCTCCGTTCAGACGGCCTCATTACCCGTTTACCCTTTTTCACACAGCATTTGCTTGAAAAAATAAGGTTTATCTTTATCTAGATAAAACACAATCGACACTATCCGTTGAATGAAGGAACAAACACTTATGCAGTATTTTGGAATCGGTTTTTTGGTTTTAATCTTTTTGGAAATCATGTCCATCGTCTGGGTTGCCGACTGGATAGGCGGCGGCTGGACGCTGTTTGTGATGGCCGTCAGCTTTATCAGCGGTATCTTTATGCTGCGCCATACCGGCATTTCCGGCCTTTTGCTCGCAGGTGCAGCCGTCCGCAGCGGCCAAAACATTTCCCTCTATCAAATGCTGTGGCCGATTCGCTATACCGCCGCCGCGGTTTTCCTGCTCAGCCCCGGTTTTATTTCAACCGCCGTCGCCCTGCTCTTGCTGATTCCGTTTAAAGGCAATACGCCGGTTTCTTCTGCACAGTCTTTCCAAAGCCGTCAGACTTACGGCCCAGCCAAAGATGATGAAGACATTATCGAAGGCGAATACACGGTTACGCGCACCGGCAAAGCCGACAAACCGCAAGACTATATCGAACACAAACCCGATTGACGACTTCCTTCATAACAGGCCGTCTGAATTAGGAATACTCAAAAGTGTTTCATATTTCAGACGGCCTGAGTCATTTCCGGGCTTTGAAAATGTAAATATCAGTTTGTAATTCGGTTATTCCGCATAAATCATTTAAAATAAGCAGCTATTTTGATTCTAAAAACGACACGGTATCCAATGAACGTTCAACGTCTTTTCCCTCTCTCCCTCAGCTTGATTACCGCCGCTGTTTTATCGGCGTGCGCCACCCAAAACACACCGACTGCTTCGAAAACCGAAAGCGTCGTTCAGCCTAAATCCACTTCTATCCCTTCACGCCGCGCCGACAGCGAATCCAAAGTCCTGTCCGATTACAGCCAATACCAAAGCGCCATCGATGCTGCCAAACGCGGCGACGATGCTTGGGTACAACAATTTTTATCCCAAGCCAGCGACAGCGCAATGGCTGAAAACGTCCGCAACGAATGGCTGAAAACCTTGGGCGCGCGCGGCCAGTGGGATTTGTTCCGTCAAGAATTCAGTAAATTGAACGCCGCCGGCGTCGCACAAGAAGTGCAATGTTATGCCGATTTGAGCAGCGGCAATTACAGCAAAGCCGCCGAGCTGGTTCGCGTGACCGGCAAACTGCCTGCCGGCTGTACCCGCTTGGTTGAAAGTACGGCAGCTTCAGGCCGTCTGAACACCAACGACGCATGGCGTCGCGTGCGCGGCTTGTTGAGCAACAGCCAAACCACGGATGCACGCAACCTCGCCACCGCATTGGGCAGCCCGTTTGAAGGTGGCGCGCAAGGTGCGACCGAATACAGCCTGTTGAGCGTAATCGGCAAAGATGCACGCAAATCCGCTTCTGCCGCCGCCACCCTGTCCGACATGGAATCCGGCCTCAGCCGCGAACAACGCAGCTTCGCATGGGGCGTATTGGGCCACTACCATGCACAAAGCCAAAACATGCCGACTGCTTTGAGCTACTACGGCCGCGTTTCCGACCGCAAGCAACTGACCGACGAGCAATTGGAATGGTACGCACGCGCCGCCTTGCGCCTGCAACGTTGGGACGAATTGGCAAGCGTGATTCAGCATATGCCTGAAAAACTGCAAAAAGACCCGACATGGCAATATTGGCTG
Source organism: Neisseria sp. HMSC073G10 (assembly GCF_001812605.1). Classification (NCBI taxonomy): domain Bacteria; kingdom Pseudomonadati; phylum Pseudomonadota; class Betaproteobacteria; order Neisseriales; family Neisseriaceae; genus Neisseria; species Neisseria sp. HMSC073G10. The sequence continues at coordinate 88,662 of NZ_KV809488.1, forward strand.
GGTCGCAGCTTTGCCGCACAAGGCAAAAACAGCCAAGCCAAAGAAATGTATGAAAAAGCCGCTGCTTCCGGCCGCAATTTCTACGCCGTATTGGCTGGTGAAGAACTGGGCCGCCGCATCAATACGCGCAACAATGTTTCCGATGCCGATGCCAGAGACGTCCGCCGCATGAGCGAAGACGGCGCCATCAAACGCGCATTGGTTCTGTTTAAAAACAGCCAAAGCAACGGCGATTCCAAAATGCGCCGTCAGGCACAGGCAGAATGGCGTTTTGCCACCCGCGACTTCAACGAAGACAACCTGCTGACTGCCGCACAAGTCGCTTTTGACAACCAGTTCTACGACATGGCGATCAACAGCGCAGACCGTACCGACCACAAACTCAACTACAAACTGCGCTATATCTCTCCGTTTAAAGACCTGACCGTCCGCTATGCCACACAGGCAGGCGTTGACCCGGCATGGGTTTACGGTTTGATTCGCCAAGAGAGCCGCTTTGTCATGGGCGCGCAATCCAGCGTCGGCGCACAAGGCCTGATGCAGGTCATGCCTGCAACCGCCCGCGAAATCGCCGGCAAAATCGGCATGAGCAGCAGCGAACTCTACACCATGGACGGCAATATCCGCATGGGTACGTGGTACATGGCAGATGCCAAACGCCGCCTGCAAAATAACGAAGTGATGGCCACCGCAGGCTACAACGCCGGCCCAGGCCGCGCCCGCAACTGGCAGGCTTCTTCGCCTTTGGAAGGCGCTATTTACGCCGAAACCATCCCATTTACCGAAACCCGCGATTACGTGAAAAAAGTCATGACCAACGCGACTTATTACGCGTCATTGTTCAACGAACCGCAAACTTCGTTGAAACAACGTATGGGTACGGTTCCCGGCCGTTATTAATACCCGATATGCCGTCTGAAAAGTGCGACAGAATCAAACGTTCAGACGGCCTACAACCTTGACAGACTATCGGGTTTATAAGATAATCGCCCGATTGTTTCTGACCGAAAAGGTCACTTGAACGGCAAAAGCCGACTTGTTAGGAGGTGATGTTTACATCACGGCGCGTATACCGCCCTGCCCTAGGCAAACCAGCGATACAACAACTCCCCCATTATGACAAACCGTCCTCTATTTCTTAAAACGGTTTGATTGAACAAAATTTAAAGGAAATAAAATGCCTGCTATTCGTGTTAAAGAGAATGAACCATTTGAAGTTGCCATGCGTCGTTTCAAACGTGCCGTAGAAAAAACCGGTCTGTTGACCGAACTGCGCGCCCGTGAAGCGTACGAAAAACCAACTACCGAACGCAAACGCAAAAAAGCTGCTGCAGCCAAACGTCTGCAAAAACGCCTGCGCAGCCAACAACTGCCTCCTAAAATGTACTAATTACAGGCCTGCCCTGTGATAAACGACACACCGCAAGGGCAGCTTTGCGGTGTGTTTTGTTTTTCAGACGGCACCTTTTTATTGATATAAAGTGAGAACATTATGAGCCTAAAAACACAATTAACCGAAGACATGAAAACCGCCATGCGTGCCAAAGACCAAGTCTCTTTAAGCACCATCCGCCTGATTAATGCCGCCATCAAACAATTTGAAGTAGATGAGCGCACCGAAGCCGATGACGCAAAAGTCATCTCTATCCTGACCAAAATGGTAAAACAGCGCAAAGACAGCGCCAAAATTTATACCGAAGCCGGCCGTCAAGATTTGGCTGACAAAGAAAACGCGGAAATTGAAATCCTCAACCGCTATCTGCCGCAAATGATGTCTGCAGAAGAAATCAAGACTGTCGTTGAAGCAGCCATTGTAGAAACCAGTGCATCAGGCATGGCAGATATGGGCAAGGTCATGGGCGTATTGAAAACCCGTCTGGCCGGCAAAGCCGACATGGGCGAAGTCAACAAGGTTTTAAAAGCCGCATTGACTGCTTAATCATCAATAATTAAAAAGGCCGTCTGAAATATTATTTTCAGACGGCCTTTCTTATTGTGCCAATCAAGCAGCAGTTACTTTGCTCTCATGACGCAACAAAGTAATCAAATCGCTGATACGTTTTTTCATGGAACGGCGATCGACGATTTGGTCGATTGCGCCCTTCTCCAACAAGAATTCTGCACGTTGGAAACCTTCCGGCAAGGTTTCACGTACAGTCTGCTCAATAACGCGTGGACCTGCAAAACCAATCAGAGCATTCGGTTCTGCCAAAACCACATCGCCCAAGAAGGCAAAGCTGGCAGATACGCCGCCCATGGTCGGGTCGGTCAATACGGAAATAAACGGCAGACGTTTTTCAGTCAGCAAATGCAAAGCCGCGCTGGTTTTCGTCATCTGCATCAAAGAGTTCAAACCTTCCTGCATACGCGCACCACCGGAAGCCGCCACGCAAATAAACGAACAATTATCTGCAACAGCACGGCGCACACCCTGCACGAAACGCTCACCCACGACCGAACCCATGGAGCCGCCGATAAAGCGGAATTCAAATGCAGCCACCACGACAGGCAGGCCGTTCATGGTGCCTTTCATAACAACCAAAGCATCGTCCTCGCCGGTTGCTTTACGCGCAGCAGTAAGGCGGTCCGGATATTTTTTGCTGTCTTTAAATTTCAGCGGGTCTGTCGGTTTAATATTGGCTGCAATCTCTTCACGGCCTTCTTCATCCAAAAGCAGGTCCAAACGTTCGCGCGCAGAAAGCGGATTGTGATGATTACATTTTGGGCAGACTTCGCTGTTTTGTTTCAACTCGGTTGAGTAAACCGTTGCCGAACAAGACGGACATTTGTGCCACAGACCTTCAGGAACGCTGGACGAACTGCTTCGGTTTTTAATTTTCGGAGGAAGAATTTTATCTAGCCAGCTCATGAATGACTCCTTAGGATTCAGAATTCAGTCAGCCAGTTGAACGTAAGGCCGTCTGAAACAATGGAATGGAAAAATTTAGCGAATTGCGTCTTTCAACTCTTTAACTAACGCGCCTACTGCCTCAGCCTCGCTACCCGCGTGACTTTCAATCTCTTTGACGATACGGCTGCCGACAATAACGGCATCCGCCACCGCTCCAATCTTACGCGCGCTCTCCGCATTATTGATGCCGAAGCCGACACCAATCGGAATATCAATGTATTTGCGCAAAAGCTCTATTTTACGCGAAACTTCTTCAGTATCCAAACTTGCTGCACCGGTCACGCCTTTGAGCGATACATAATACACAAAACCGCCGGCTACTTTGGCAATCGTTTGAATACGCTCTTCAGTTGTCGTTGGCGCAATAAGGAAAATACAATCAATACCTTGCGCTTTCAACGATTCATGCAAAGGCGCAATGGTTTCTACCGGAGAATCCACGGTCAACACACCATCTACGCCTGCTTCGGCAGCCGCTTGCGCAAACGCCTGATAGCCCATTTTATGTACAGGGTTCAAATAGCCCATCAAGACAACCGGCGTTTTATCATTGGTTTGGCGGAACAAGCGTACTGTTTCCAATACGTCGCACAAAGAAACATGATTTGCTAACGCCCTTTCAGCCGCACGTTGAATAGTCGGGCCATCCGCCATCGGGTCAGAAAACGGCACACCCAGTTCCAAAATATCAGCACCATTAGCCACCAGGCTATGCATCAATGCCAAGGTTGTCTCAAGGCTGGGATCACCCACCGTAATATAAGGAATCAGTGCTTTTGCGCCATTGAGCGCTGAAAAAGTTTGTTGGATTCTGCTCATTTTCTGCTATCCATTTCATCGATTTGAATGTTGTCCGGCAGCCTATTTATTCTGCCGTTACATTTGTTTTAAAAACCTCAGTCTGCCATGAAAAGACGGCATCTATCCGCATTATCTAATGACTGTTTCTTCCCAATCGGCAAACAAGAGGCTAAGTATAACATTTACGGCTATTTCGTAGAATCATTTGCAATCAAGATTCTGATATTTTGAAAGCAATATAAAACAATAAAGGCCGTCTGAAAATCATTCAAACAGCCTTTATTAGAATCAATTATGCAAATCTTTGTATGCCTTCGCACTTTTGATCAAAATTTCCCTATCGATTACAGTTCGACATGGTGGTTTTGTTGTTCAGAACCAAGATGACGCTCCAAATCAGACAAAATCTGCATCAGACCATGACGAACTTCTTCCGCATTGGCGGCAGGATTGCCGTTTGCATCCAAAGCGCCACGGCTGAATGTATCGATGTACGGTTCAAACGTATCTTTCAGTTTCAACAACTTAACTACATCTGAGCGCGTATATCGATCGCCACCGTATCCAATCACAACATTATTTTCATGTTGCCATTGAGCAAACTGAGCCGGGCTGATTTGCAACAATTGGCACATTTCATCCAACGTAAAATAACGCTTGGCAGGAATAACCGGATTATTGTTGTTTGTCATAGTAATGCTCCACCATGCCTTTGAGTTTTTGGCTGGCATGGAAAGTTACCACACGGCGTGCGGTAATCGGCACTTCTTCGCCTGTTTTAGGGTTACGGCCAGGGCGTTGAGGTTTGTCGCGCAATTGAAAATTACCGAAACCGGAAATTTTAATTTCTTCACCACGCGCCAAAGTGCTGCGGATTTCTTCAAAAAAGAGCTCGACGATTTCTTTGGCATCATTCTTGGTGACGTTGCTGACTTTGTCGACCAAAATATCAGCCAATTCTGCTTTAGTTAGTGTCATGTGTTTACCTTCATTCAAACTGGTGCAATTATTACCAAAATTCTTTTAAAAATCAAGTCCTCACCAAAAAATCAAATATTATTGGCAATTTTTGGCGACAACTTTTATCTTATTTTAAGCGCGAAGCTGTGCGCCTTTTTCGGCTGCCGCTTTAATCATTTTCGCAACCAAAGGTTCGATGACTTCATCTGTCAACGTATTTTCCATATCTTGCAAAATGATTTTGACGGCAACGCTCTTCATGCCTTCAGGCACGCCCGTACCGCGGTAAACGTCAAACACACTGATTTCTTGAACCAACTTGTTCGTCGCCGCTTTCAGGGCATTTAACAAATCATCATGCGTCACAGCTTCAGGCATTACAAATGCCAAATCTCGGCGTGCAGGTTGGAATTTGGATACAGACTGATAACGGGTTTTCTCACGACCCAATACCGCATCCATATCGATTTCAAATACCAACGGCGCTTGTGGCAAATCATATTTTTGCAGCCATTTCGGATGCAACTCGCCAACAAAACCAACTACTTTGCCGTCTGAAACAATATTGGCGGCACGACCAGGATGCAATGCCGGGTGTTCGGTCTTAACAAAGGATACTTCCTTGTTTTTCAAAAGGCTCTCAACATCGGCTTTCATATCGTAAAAATCTACGTTGCGTGTTTTCTCACCCCATTGCTCAGGAAATACGGAGCCATACCACAAACCGCCGATACGTTCGTTTTGAACAAATTGATCAGTCAAATCTTTGCTGAACACACGGGCAATTTCAAACACGCGTACTCGGTTTTGCTTGCGGTTCAAATTGTTTTGCAAAACTTCCACCAAACCGCCGATAAGCGTAGAACGCATGACGGCATACTGCGCCGCCAACGGATTTTGCAGGCGGATAGGATTGGTATTGGCAGCAAAGTCTTGCTCCCATTGCTCATCCACAAACGCATAGCTGACCACTTCGCGGTAACCGCGAGCCGCCATTTCGTTATAAACCGCAAAACGCGGGCGTTTGGTTTCAGGCAAAGCCAACATTTTCAGACGGCCTGAAGTATAGTCGTCAGGAATATTTTCATAACCGTAAACGCGGCCGATTTCTTCAATCAAATCGGCTTCGATTTCGATGTCGAAACGGAAGCTAGGAGAAGTGACACGGAAGCCTTCTGCAATTTTATCAGGCTGCAAACCCAAGTGTTGCAAGATAATTTCGACTTGCTCGGCAGGGATTTCAACGCCCAATACCGTTTTCAGACGGCCTAAACGCAATTCGACCTGTTTTGTCTCAGGCAATTTACCTTGTGCTTCAACCATTTCACCGGCTGCGCCACCACAAATCTGCAACACCAATTCGGTAGCACGCTCAATGGCATCAGCTTGCAAGCAGTAATCCACACCACGCTCAAAACGGAAAGAAGAATCCGAACCAAAACCGTATTGACGGGATTTACCCGCAATAATCTCCGGAGCAAACCAAGCAGCTTCCAGTACGATATTTTGCGTGTCATCTGAAACCGCGCTTGCCTCGCCGCCCATCAAGCCGGCCAAGCTCAACGCACCTTTTTCATCAGCGACCACCAGTGTATTGTCAGCCAAAGTAACCGTCTTCTCGTTCAGACACGCCAAAGTCTCGCCATTTTGAGCACGGCGGACAATCAAACTGCCTGACAGCTTGTCAGCATCGAAAACATGCATAGGCTGACCGATTTCCAGCATCACATAGTTGCCGATGTCCACCAATGCGGAAATGCTGCGGATACCGCTGCGTTCCAAACGTTGTTTCATCCAATCGGGAGTAGCCGCTTTCGCATTGACATTTTCAATAACGCGGCTGATAAAACGACCGCAATCGGCCGGTGCATCAATACGGACAGCCTGTTTTTTCTCACTGTCGATAGAGGCCGTCTGAATTTCAACAGGCGTAAACGCACATTGAGTCAACGCAGAAACCTCACGCGCAATACCCTTAACACTCAAGCAATCAGCGCGGTTAGGCGTAATTTTCAACGTAAACAGCGTATCGTCCAAATCTAAGTATTCGCGGATATTGATACCGACAGGCGCATCTTCAGGCAGAATGTGCAGGCCGTCTACACCATCATCTGGCAAACCCAGTTCATTGGTCGAACACAGCATACCGTTTGATGGTACGCCGCGCATTTTAGTCGGCTTAATTTTAAAGTTACCCGGCAAAACGGCACCCGGCAACGAACACGGCACTTTAATACCCGGCTTGACATTCGGCGCACCACAAACAATCTGAACCAACTCGCCCGTACCGGCATCAACTTGGGTAACGTTCAAACGGTCGGCATCAGGATGTTTCTCAACAGATTTTACTTCGGCAACAACCACGCCACTGAAAGCAGGGGCGGCAGTATCGATTTCTTCCACTTCCAAACCGGCCATGGTCAAAAGATGTTCCAGTTTATCGGCAGAAAGATCAGGATTGGCTTGGGTTTTCAGCCATGAATAAGGAAATTGCATATTATTTTCTCTACTATCAGGCCGTCTGAAACAAATTTTTATCAGACGAAATCAGTAATATCTATTCACTTTTTCAGACGGCCTATCAAAAGACCATCTGAAATTTATTTAAACTGCTTCAAGAAGTTCAAATCGTTATCGAAGAACAAGCGCAGGTCATTGACGTTGTAGCGCAACATGGCAAAACGGTCGAGACCGATACCGAAAGCGAAACCGGTATATTTTTCAGGGTCGATATTCACATTTTTCAACACGTTAGGATGTACCATACCGCAACCGCCGACTTCCAACCATTTGCCGTTTTCGCCCATAATGTCGATTTCGGCAGAAGGCTCGGTAAACGGGAAGAAAGACGGACGGAACCGTACTTGCAGATCATCGCGTTCAAAGAAGCGACGGATAAAGTCAGTGAACACTGCTTTTAAGTCGGCAAAAGTTACGCCCTCTTCCACCCACAAACCTTCGGCTTGATGGAACATAGGCGAGTGAGTGGCATCACTGTCCACACGGTAAACACGACCTGGAGCAATAATGCGGATAGGCGGCTCTTTTTTGTCGAGCATATAGCGGATTTGGATAGGCGAAGTGTGTGTGCGCAAAACGTCGCCGTTTTCAACGTAGAAAGTATCTTGCATCGCACGCGCTGGGTGATTTGCAGGAATATTCAAGGCTTGGAAATTATGGAAATCGTCTTCGATTTCAGGGCCGTCCGCCACTTCAAAACCCATACCGTGAAACAGCTCAACCACACGTTGCAAAGTCAAAGTCACTGGGTGCAAACCGCCATGCTCTTGTGCACGGCCCGGCAAAGTAATATCCAAGGCTTCTGCAGCCAATTGGGCTTGAAGCTTGGCTTCATTCAGGGCATCGCGTTTGGCATTAAAGGCCGTCTGAAACTGATTTTTGCATTCGTTGATGTGCGCGCCTATGGTTTTACGCTCTTCAGGAGACATTTGACCCAAAGTTTTCAAAAGTCCGGTCAATTCGCCGGTTTTACCAAGATAGCGTGCTTTAATTTGTTCTAAGGCATTGAAGTCTTGCGCGGCTTCAATAGCGGCAATACCTTCTGCAACGATACGGTTTACATTTTCCATAGTGGTTTATCGTCTGTTTGTTGATGGCAGGCCGCCTGAAACAACAAAGCCGTCTGTTGGATTTGATTGCAAACCCGTTCAGACGGCCTTTTGTCTTACTGCGGCCAATCCGTTTGATAAGAGGGGCCTATTTTATCGCAAATCAGTATAAAAAAATAGAGTTTAAAGAAAGAAAATCAACTACATAGGATTTCTTTAAGAAAAGAAAAAAGGAAGCATAAGCTTCCTTTTTAAATAATCTTATCGAATTAAGCAGCCAAAGCAGCTTTAGCTTTTTCAACCAATTGTGCAAATGCAGCTTTGTCGAATACAGCCAAATCAGCCAATACTTTGCGGTCGATTTCGATAGTAGCGCGTTTCAGGCCGTTCATAAATTTGCTGTAAGACAGACCATTTTCACGGGCACCTGCGTTGATACGAACGATCCACAGTTGACGGAATTGACGTTTGCGTTGGCGACGGTCACGGTATGCGTATTGACCGGCTTTCATTACCGCTTGTTTGGCAACACGGTAAACGTTTTTACGACGACCGCGGTAGCCTTTGGCTAACGCGAAGACTTTTTGGTGACGAGCACGAGCGGTAACACCGCGTTTTACGCGTGGCATATTCTAAACTCCTTAAGCGTAGGGCAACATTTTAGCAACAGAAGCCAAATCGCGTGAATCTACCATAGCGGTGCCGCGCAATTGACGTTTAGTTTTAGTGGTTTTTTTGGTTAGGATGTGACTTTTGAACGCATGACCGCGTTTTACACCACCGTTACCCAGTACTTTAAAGCGTTTTTTCGCGCTAGACTTGGTTTTCATTTTAGGCATTGGAAAACTCCATTCGTTATTAGATAAGGTATAAGGGGTTTTGAAATAAATTTCAAACACTTGGAACCCAAAATACCACGGTTTTTGCCGCTAATTAAACCTTATTCCGAGCGGCAATCGAAATAAGCCTTGTATTATAGCTTTATTTTTTCTTAGGCGCAATCATCATCACCATTTGGCGGCCTTCCATTTTAGGGAAAGACTCTATTTGTGCCACTTCAGCCAACTCTTCTTTTACGCGTTCAAGCAATTGGGCGCCCAATTGTTGGTGGGCCATCTCACGACCGCGGAAACGCAATGTCACTTTGACTTTGTCACCATCGGCAAGGAAACGGTTGATATTGCGCATCTTGATTTGATAGTCGCCTTCATCAGTACCCGGACGGAATTTAATTTCCTTGATTTGTACCTGCTTTTGGTTTTTCTTAGCTTCGTCGCGCTTCTTGGCTTGTTGGTATTTGTATTTACCGTAATCCATCAGTTTGCAAACGGGCGGTTTGGCAGTCGGGGAAATTTCTACCAAATCGACATCTTGCTCTTCGGCCATAGCCAGAGCTTCACGAACTGAAACGACACCAAGCTGATCGCCTGACTCACTGATTAATCGCACTTCTTTGGCGGTAATTTCACCATTGATTCGTGCTTCGCGTTCTTGAGCGATGATGAATACTCCTATAAAAATTAATGATTGACGAGGGCATCAGTGATTTCTTGCTGCAATTGTGCAATAAAATCATCTACATTCAAAGAACCCAAGTCTTCTGCTTTGCGGCGTACCGCAACTTTGTTTTCTTGTTTCTCTTTATCGCCGACAACAATTTGATAAGGGAAACGGTATTGGCTGTTGTCACGGATTTTGTAACCGATTTTTTCGTTACGCAAATCCAATTCGACACGGAAGCCTGCCTCCTGCAATTTGGCAGCCACTTCACGACAATAATCTGCCTGGTTCTCGGTAATATTCATAATCACCATTTGAACCGGAGCAAGCCACAATGGGAATGAGCCTGCATGGTTTTCAATCAGAATACCGATGAAGCGCTCCAAAGAACCCAAAATAGCACGGTGCAACATTACAGGACGCGCACGATCGTTGTTTTCTGTTACATATTCGGCATTCAAACGCTCTGGCAATACAAAGTCCAACTGCAGGGTACCGCACTGCCAAGAGCGACCCAAGGCATCTTTGACATGATACTCAATCTTAGGACCGTAGAATGCACCTTCGCCAGGTAACTCTTCCCACTCTACACCGCAAGCGGTCAATGCATCACGCAAACCTTGTTCGGCCTTATCCCAAACTTCGTCAGAACCTGCACGTTGCTCAGGGCGGAGGGACAACTTCACAGCAACATCATGGAAGCCGAATTGTTTGTAAATGCGAACAAGCAATTCATTGAATGCACGTGCTTCATCAACGATTTGATCTTCGGTACAGAAGATATGCGCATCATCTTGCACAAAACCGCGAACACGCATCAGACCATGCAATGCACCGCTTGGTTCATTGCGATGGCAAGAACCGAACTCAGCCAAACGCATTGGCAAATCGCGATATGAGCGCAAACCGTTATTGAAAATTTGCACATGACCCGGACAGTTCATCGGTTTAACCGCGTATTCGCGTTTTTCTGAACTGGTCACGAACATATTGTCTTTATAGTTTTCCCAGTGGCCGGATTTTTCCCAGAAGGTTTTATCCATAATCTGAGGCGTTTTAACCTCTTTATAACCGGCAGCATTCAGCTCTTTACGCATATGCTGCTCAATCACTTGCCACAAAGCCCAGCCTTTAGGATGCCAGAACACCATGCCCGGTGCTTCATCTTGCAGGTGGAACAAATCCAATTGTTTACCCAGCTTACGGTGGTCGCGTTTTTCCGCTTCCTCGATGCGTTGGATATAGGCTTTCAATTCGTCTTTACTTGCCCAAGCCGTACCGTAAACACGTTGCAACATTTCATTGTTGCTGTCGCCGCGCCAGTATGCGCCTGCCAGCTTGGTCAGCTTAAAGTTTTTCAAGAAACGGGTATTGGGAACGTGAGGACCGCGGCACATATCGACGTATTCTTGATGATGATACATACCCATTGCTTCCACTTCAGGCATATCTTCAATCAGACGCAATTTGTACTCTTCGCCGCGATCTTGGAAAATTTTGATGGTTTCTGCACGAGGCGTCATTACTTTAATAACGTCATAGTCTTGTGCAATCAACTCTTTCATGCGCGCTTCGATAGCAGCCACATCATCAGGCGTAAACGGTTTTTCAGTCGCAATATCGTAATAGAACCCGTCTTCAATCACCGGGCCGATAACCATTTTTGCATCTGGGTAGAGCTGCTTGACCGCATGACCGACCAAGTGCGCGCAGGAGTGGCGGATAATTTCCACGCCCTCTTTGTCTTTAGGCGTAATGATTTGAACATGAGCATCTTCGGTAATCGGATCGCAAGCATCCACCAATTTACCGTTAACCTTGCCCGCTACCGTTGCCTTTGCCAAACCTGCACCGATAGACGCTGCAATTTGCGCCACGGTAACGGGTGATTCGTATTGGCGGACCGAACCGTCCGGCAAGGTAATGTTCAACATCAGAAAGCTCCAAAACATTAAAAAATAACGGCATAAAGCCGTTATGGAAATTTGGTAGGCACAATTGGACTCGAACCAACGACCCCCACCATGTCAAGGTGGTGCTCTAACCAACTGAGCTATGTGCCTTCATCTAAGTCGCTTATTGTAACGAAGCGTGTTCCCTTTTGCAAGCATCTGTAAATACTTTTCAGACGGCCTGAATATTTTTGTTTGATTTATACCTCATTTTTTATTTCCTCCGTCATTCAGGCCGTCTGAAGCATTGTTTTGACAAAGATAAAATCCAGCCGTCAACCAACGAAAAATCCTTTATAATCTGCCCTTTCATTTCGCACACACGCGAACGTCCAATCTATTATTACTATGCTCAAATTTACCTTACACAAAAAAGACGGTCATGCCCGACGCGGCACTTTGGAATTGAACCACGGCAAAATCGAAACGCCGGTATTTATGCCTGTCGGCACTTACGGTTCGGTCAAAGCAATGAACCCACAAAACCTGCATGACATCAAAGCACAAATCATTTTAGGCAACACTTACCATCTGTGGCTGCGCCCAGGTTTGGAAGTCATCGAACAATTCGGCGGCCTGCACGAATTTATCGGCTGGGATAAGCCGATTTTGACTGACTCAGGCGGTTTCCAAGTATTCTCGCTGTCCGACATGCGCAAGCTGACCGAAGAAGGCTGCACATTCCAAAGCCCGATCAACGGCGACAAACTGTTCCTCTCGCCCGAAGTGTCGATGAAAATCCAAACCGTATTGAATTCCGACATCGTGATGCAACTGGACGAGTGCACCCCTGGCGAAGCAACGCACAGCCAAGCGCAAAAATCGCTGCAAATGAGCCTGCGCTGGGCGGAACGAAGCAAAAAGGCTTTTGAAGACCTAAAAAACCCGAATGCGCTGTTTGGCATTGTACAAGGCGCGATGTATGAAGATTTGCGCGAAGAGTCGCTGAAAGGCTTGGAAGAGCTCGATTTCCCCGGCTTGGCCATCGGCGGATTGTCCGTTGGTGAACCTAAGCCCGAAATGTACCGTATGTTGCGTGCTGTCGGCCCTATCCTGCCGGAACACAAACCTCATTATTTGATGGGCGTCGGCACGCCTGAAGACTTGGTATACGGCGTGGCACACGGCGTGGATATGTTCGACTGCGTCATGCCTACCCGCAATGCGCGTAACGGCTGGCTGTTTACCCGTTTTGGCGATTTGAAAATCAAAAACGCCAAACACAAACTCGACAAGCGTCCGATTGATGAAAGCTGCACCTGCTACGCCTGTCAGAATTTCAGCCGCTCCTACCTGCACCATCTGCACCGTGTCGGCGAAATCTTGGGCGCACAGCTCAACACCATCCACAATCTGCACTTCTACCAAGTCATCATGGCAGAAATGCGCGAAGCCATCGAACAAGGTAAATTTGCCGATTGGCAGGCGCAATTCCATGAAAACCGCGCCCGCGGTGTGGATTAATCCTTTTAAAGGCCGTCTGAAATTAGGTTTTAATTCAAACTGCTTTTCAGACGGCCTCAATATTCTTAATTAATAAAGCACAATCATGTCCCGTTTCCATACCGAACCGCCCTTAGCCTACACCGCACAAAACCGTACCGCCGTCCTGCTGCTCAACCTCGGCACGCCTGACGCGCCCACCGCTGCCGCAGTCAAGCCTTACTTGAAAGAATTCCTGTCCGATCAACGTGTTGTCGAACTGCCCAAGCTCTTATGGCAACCGATATTGTGCGGCTTGGTATTGACTTTTCGCCCGAAAAAAAGCGCACATGCCTATGAAAAAGTTTGGTTTAAAGAAGGTTCGCCGCTTGAGGTTTACACACACCGCCAAGCAGAAGCTCTGGCCAAACATTTGCCCGATGTCATCGTCCGTCATGCCATGACTTACGGCAATCCAAGCGTTGCCGATGTGTTAGCGGAACTCAAAGCCCAAGGCGTAGGCAAGTTGCTGGTCATTCCGCTCTACCCGCAATATGCCGGCTCTTCTACCGGCGCGGCTTTGGACAAAGTGTTTCAAGAGTTATTGCTGCAACGCAACCAAATGAGCGTCCGCACCGTCTCCCGTTATTACGACGATGCCGCCTATATTCAAGCCATGAAGCAGCATATTGAAGCCTATTGGGCCCAAAACGGACGCGGCGAAAAACTGATGTTGAGTTTCCACGGCATTCCGCAAAAGCATCACGACAACGGTGACCCCTATCCTGACGAGTGCCACCATACTGCCAAGCTGCTGGCGCAGGCATTGGGCTTGTCCGAACAAGAATACATCGTTTCTTTCCAAAGCCAGTTTGGCAAATCCCAATGGGTCAAGCCCAGCACGCAAGCCCTGTTTGATCAGCTGCCGAAACAAGGCACGACCAAACTCGACGTATTCTGCCCCGGCTTCCTGGCCGACTGCCTCGAAACCATGGAAGAAATCGCCATTATGGGACGCGAACAATTCCACGCTGCAGGCGGCAAAGAATACCGTTACATCCCCTGCCTCAACGATTCCGCCGACTGGATTGCCGCACTTGCACAATTAAGTCGGGCCAATCTGCAAGGCTGGATTTGACCTAAACCAAAGGCCGTCTGAAAAATCTACTTTCAGACGGCCTTTAGCGTTATCATCAAGCTATTAAAACGCAAACCAAGCGTGTGGCCATCAAAAATACCACTCAAAAAGGAACACATCATGACTGCACTCCGCCCTATCCTGCTCCTTCTGACCGCACTCAGCCTCCCAACCGCTTTTGCCGCTGATACCGCGCTGATGAGCAAAGGACAAAAAATTTACGAAACCAACTGCGCCGCCTGCCACGGCAAAAAAGGCGAAGGCCGGGGTGCCATGTTCCCGCCTTTATTCCAGTCCGACTATATCAATAAAAAACCGCAAGTCCTGTTGCAAAGCATGACCAAGGGCATCAACGGCCCGATTAAAGTGAACGGCAAACCCTACAACGGCTTCATGCCTTCTACCGCCATCAACGATGCCGATGTTGCCGCCGTTGCCACTTACATCATGAACGCCTTTAATAATGGCGGCGGTACGATTACTGAAACAGATGTCAAAAAATCTCACGGGAAAAAATAAAACGTCTCTCCCCTAAAGGCCGTCTGAATATTTCAGACGGCCTTTTCTGTACGACACATTTTTGTTTCTATATTTATGGTTACGTAACATCAACAAACATACGCAAAAAACCGTCAAACCGAAAAAAGCATATGTGTTTTGTGTTAAAGTAAACATTATTTAGCGGCTGTTTTGCGTCCAGGCCGTCTGAAAGGTTTTATGTTATGAACTTTTTCCGCAAGACTGTTTTATTTCTAGTCGTCCTCTCCATATTTGCCGCCTGCGGCTCCTTTATTTCCCAATACGTTTTGGGCATGAACCCATGCGTATTGTGTATCCTGCAACGCTTGTGCGTATTGGCTGTCGGTCTGTTGGCCATTGTTACGGCATTCAGTTCGCAATCTTCCAGATTTGCCCGCTCGCTCTCGGCATTGTTGATTGCCGCCCCGGCCGTTTACGGCGCAGGTGTCGCCGCCTATCAAATTTGGCTGCAAAGCCTGCCGCCCGGCACTGCCCCTTCTTGCGGCGCACCTTGGACCTTCCGCCTGCGCGACTGGCCTTTGTTCGATTGGTTTGAACCCATCGTCCGCGGCTTTGGCAACTGCGCCGAGCCGGACTATCTATTCGGCGTCACCCTGCCGGTGTGGAGTATTTTGTATTTCGGCTTCGTGGTATTGCTGCTGCTTTGGGCTTGGTTGAAAACCAGAAAAATCTGATTGGTTTCGATATAAAAAGGCCGTCTGAAATTTCAGACG
This sequence comes from Neisseria sp. HMSC073G10, assembly GCF_001812605.1. Lineage (NCBI taxonomy): Bacteria > Pseudomonadati > Pseudomonadota > Betaproteobacteria > Neisseriales > Neisseriaceae > Neisseria > Neisseria sp. HMSC073G10. Next base: position 104,168 of record NZ_KV809488.1, read on the forward strand.
GCCTTT
>NZ_KV809488.1:104273-158367 GCF_001812605.1 Neisseria sp. HMSC073G10
TAAAAAGGCCGTCTGAAATTTCAGACGGCCTTTTGTTCTTTAAACTGTTTAGTCCAGATTTAACACGGCAGAAGTGTAAACGTCTTGTACGTCGTCCAAATCTTCCAATGCGTCAATCAGTTTTTGCATTTTAACTGCATCTTCGCCGCTCAACTCAGTTTCGTTTTGGGCGCGCATGGTAACGTCGCCGTCAACAGATTTGTAGCCTGCGGCTTCCAATGCTGCTTTCACACCGGCCCAGTCATTCGGCGCGGTAACCACTTCGATAGAACCGTCGTCGTTGGTGATGACATCTTCCGCACCGGCTTCCAAAGCCGCTTCCATCAGCGCATCTTCGTCAACGCCCGGTTCAAACACCAAATAGCCTTGATGAACGAAGTTGAACGCTACGCAACCGTCGGTACCCAAGTTACCGCCGTTTTTAGTGAACGCATGGCGTACATCGGCAACGGTACGGGTTTTGTTGTCGGTCAGACAGTCCACCATCAAAGCCGCGCCGCCGATGCCGTAGCCTTCGTAACGCAACTCGATGTATTCCACGCCTTCCAGATTGCCCGTACCTTTGTCGATGGCACGTTGCACGTTGTCTTTAGGCATATTGTTTTCAGCGGCTTTTTCCAAAGCCAGGCGCAGGCGCGGGTTCGCGCCGGGATCGCCGCCGCCCATGCGGGCAGCAACGGTAATTTCTTTAATCAGACGGGTGAAGATTTTGCCGCGTTTGGCATCTTGTCGGGCTTTTTTGTGTTGGATATTTGCCCACTTACTATGGCCTGCCATGTTGATTCCTTTCGTTTTTTCACGCGTTGAGGCGGAATTTGCTTTATTTGTAAGGCGTGCATTTTATCATAAGTTGCCTTTACCCAAAATATTCAGACGGCCCGAACATTTGCAAAAACAGGCCGTCTGAAAACAAAGAAACCTTTTTTAAATAAAGAAGCACATTTGCGGCAAACCTTTGTCAGTTTTTCGTTTTAATTCACGAAGGTTTACGGTATGATGACAAAACCGGTCAAAATTGTTAACAACTTAACCGGTATCGAATGGCAAAACGGCCTGCTCGCCGATGTTGCCAAACGCTAAAAATGAGTGGGAGTAGTTACCCATATCATTTTATTTTTATTGTTTTTATTAAAGGTTTTATTATGGAAGAAATATTGTCTGCTCTGGTGGGTGCAGTCAATCTGGTTCTTTGGGACTACCTGCTGATTTATGCCTTAATCGGTATCGGCCTGTTCTTTACCCTGTACTTGGGCGCGCCGCAAGTGACCAAATTGGGGGCGGGTTTCAAATCCGTTTTCGGCGGCTTGTTCAGCAAAAAAGACAAAGACCACGAAGGCAAATCCCTGTCTCAATTTCAAGCGCTTGCCGTGGCGATTTCCGCACAAATCGGCACCGGTAACGTTGCCGGTGTTGCTACTGCGATTACTGCCGGCGGCCCGGGTGCCATTTTTTGGATGTGGTTGTCTGCCATTTTAGGCATGTCCACCATTTTTGCAGAAGCCGTTTTGGCGCAAAAATACCGCGTGGTCAGCCACGGCAAATACATCGGCGGCCCTGCGTTTTACATCACGCACGGCCTGACTCCGAAAATCGGCCGTGGTGTGGCGCGTTTCCTGTCCGGTTTTTTCTCCATTGCCTTGATTATCGCGCTGGGCTTCATCGGTAACGCGACCCAATCCAACTCCATCGCTTCGGCCATGAATTTGGCTTTTGATATTCCTCCGATGGCTGTCGGCATCGCTTTGGCGGTATTCGCCGGCCTGATCATCATCGGCGGCATCAACCGCATTGCTGGTATCGCGCAATTTGTCGTGCCGTTTATGGCGGTGATTTACATCTTGTGTGCCGTAATTATTTTGTTCAAATTCTCCGACCACATCATTCCGATGTTCCACAGTATCTTTGTCGCCGCCTTCAATCCTGAAGCAGTATTAGGCGGTGCGGCCGGTATCGGTATGCGCGAGGCCGTCCGTTTTGGCGTGGCACGCGGTCTGTTTTCCAATGAAGCCGGTATGGGTTCGACCCCGCACGCTCATGCGACCGCCAACGTCAAACACCCTGTACAACAAGGTATGGCCGCGTTTATCGGTATCTTTATCGATACGCTGATGGTCTGCACGGCAACCGCGCTGATTATCCTGCTGACCGACGCTAACTTGTCCGGCGAAACCGGCGCTGCGGTTACTCAACTGGCGTTTAACAAAGCCTTCCCGGGTTTTGGTTCACAATTGCTCGCCGTCTGCCTGACCTTCTTCGCCTTCACCACCATCATCGGCTGGTACTACTTCGGTGAATCCAATATCCGCTTCCTGTTCCGCGGCAAACACTTGGGCATCTACCGCGCACTGGTTTTGGTGGCCATCGTACTGGGTACCTTGGGCAAAGTGGATTTGGTTTGGAGCATGTCCGATATGTTCAACGGCTTTATGGTCTTGCCGAACTTAATCGCCCTCTTCCTGCTGCGTAAGGAAATCCGTGCGGTTTACGACGATTATCTGGCGCAAACCAAAGCCGGCAAAGAGTTGACCTACAACTACGAATTCCACGAATTTCACGACAAAAACCCTGATTAACGACAAACAAAAACCTCTCAGTCAACCTGAGAGGTTTTTTATTTCAGGCCGTCTGAAACTACAACACATAAAAATAAATGCTGATAAATTGCGTCAAACTGCCTGCCAAGACAAACAAGTGCCAGATACCGTGGCCGTGGCGGATTTTCGTATCGTTGATAAACCAATAAATCCCCACGCTATACAATACGCCGCCCAACACCAGCCAAAACAGCCCACAGGCTGAAAGCGACTGTATCAGCGGCCATACCGCCACCACAATCAGCCAGCCCATCAACACATAAATCACCATTGACAGCAGCCGCTTCTCGCTCTTGCGCCCAATCGTCAGCTCCTGAACAATGCCCAGCAAAGCCAGCCCCCATGACACACCGAAAAGCGACCAGCCCCAACCGCCGTGAAGGGTAATCAGCGTAAACGGCGTATAGCTGCCTGCAATCAAAAGATAAATCATGCAATGATCGACCTTTTGCAAAATCGCCTTGGCCTTCGGCTGCGGAATACTGTGGTATAAGGTTGAGCCCAAATACAGAAGCAGCAGGCAGACTCCGTAAGTCAGTGCACCGGCAATCCGATAGCCGTCCGCCGATTCCACCGCTTTCACCAGCATCAGCACCAAGGCCGCCACTGCCAACAAGAAACCGGCCAAATGGCTGTACGCATTAAATCTCTCGCCGTGATACATAAACCATTCTCATTTCTAAAAAACCAAAGTGTACGCGAAGACAGAGGCTTCGTCAGAAAAATCGGTTTAAAAATAAGTTAAAGCGCAAAGGCCGTCTGAAAAACACGGCCTTGCAATATAACAAAAACATCTTTGCAACAAACAAACCATTCTTTCCCTTTTTCAGACAGCCTCACTAAAGTATCGACTGTTGCCAAGGTTGCAAAGAGAGAAAAAATGTCCATCCAAAACCACCACCTCGACTGGCTCGAGGCCGAATCCATCTACATTATCCGCGAAGTGATTGCCAATGCCCAAAACCCGGCTCTGCTGTTTTCCGGCGGCAAAGACTCCGTCGTCTTGCTGGCGCTTGCCGTCAAAGCCTTCCAAATCGAAGGCCGTCCGCTGAAGCTGCCGTTCAAACTCCTGCACGTCGATACCGGCCACAATTACCCCGAAGTCATCCAGTTCCGCGACGACACGGTCGCACGCACCGGCGTACAACTTGTGGTCGGCAGCGTAGAAGAATCCATCCGCAAAGGCAGCGTCGTCTTACGCCGCGAAACCGATTCACGCAACGCCGCGCAAGCCATTACACTGGTTGAAACCATCGAAGAACAAGGCTTTGATGCGCTGATGGGTGGCGCACGCCGCGATGAAGAAAAAGCGCGCGCCAAAGAACGCATCTTCTCTTTCCGAGACGAGTTCGGCCAATGGGATCCCAAAAACCAACGTCCTGAGTTATGGTCGCTCTACAATACACGCCTGTTCCAAGGCGAAAACATGCGCGTGTTCCCGATTTCTAACTGGACGGAATTAGACATCTGGCAATACATCACACGCGAAAAACTCGCTCTGCCGCCGATTTATTACACCCACAAACGCGAAGTTGTCGAACGAAACGGCCTGCTCGTTCCCGTTACACCATTGACGCCGAAGCGCGAAGGCGAAGTTGCCCAAATCCGCGACGTCCGTTTCCGTACTGTCGGCGATATTTCCTGCACCTGCCCGGTTGCCAGCACCGCCGCCACGCCCGAAGACATCATTGCCGAAACCGCCGCCGCGACCATTTCCGAACGAAGTGCCACACGCATGGACGACCGCGTATCGGAAGCGGCAATGGAAGAACGCAAAAAACAAGGCTATTTCTAAACCGTTTTTTCAGACGGCCCCTATATATTTCAAACCCGAACAACACGGCAAAGCCATCCGCCCCTGCCGTGTTGTTTGCTTTATTATTCTTGCAAATATCATTTAACAACAAAAGCTTAATCAAAAATCCTTACCAAGCGACAAACAATAAAACATAAACAAACATGGTATAATGAACGCTTACAGGCAGAGATTTAGACAAAAGTCTCAGGCCGTCTGAAGGAGGAAAAACATGAATCGACGCGTTTATATCGTACATGGCTTTGAAGGCAACCCGCACGGCAACTGGTTTGACTGGCTTTGCGCCCAAATCAAAAGTACCGGCGCACAAGCAATCTCCCTCGCCATGCCCAATCCCGACAAACCAAGCACGACCGCGTGGCAGTTTACCCTTGACCAGCACATCGGCAAGCCCGATGCCCATACCATCCTAGTCGGCCACAGCCTCGGCTGCATTACCCTCCTTCATTTCCTCAGCCGCCAACAGCCGCAAAAAATCGGCGGTCTGCTGCTTGCCGCTGGTTTTGCCGATACGTTGCCGCCCCTGCCCACACTTGATGCCTACATTAAAGCAGCATCCCCCGATTTCGACATCCTGCGCAAAATCGACATGCCCAAACACTGTCTGGTTTCCGACAACGACACCCATGTTCCGCCCGAACTGACTTTGGACATGGCGGCCAAGCTCAAAAGCCCTGTTACCCATATTCCCGAAGGCGGCCATTTGATGGCTTCGGACGGCTTTACCCAACTGCCGCAGGCTTGGGAAGCGCTGAAACCCATGTTGACCGAATAAACACACAATATAATCCAGTTTTCATACGGCCTTGTATGCCTCTCTCCCCATGACAGGCCGTCTGAACGACAATAAAAAAACAACCTGCCCTTTCAAGCAGGTTGTTTCTTTTTATGCCTCATTAACGGCAAATTTAATATTGCACCGTCCATTCAATCTCGCTACCAGCCCTCATCGGTACAAGCTCGCCATCGCCGTAAGGTACGCTGGCAGGAACGGTTTGCGTTTGTTTGACCAATGTGATGGTATCGGTATTTTCAGGCAGACCGTAGAAACGCGGGCCGTTTTTAGAAGCAAAGGCTTCCAGTTTGTCCAACGCGCCTGCTTTCTCAAACACTTCAGCATAAAGCTCAATGGCAGTCATCGCGCTGAACATGCCGGCGCAACCGCAAGCGTTTTCTTTGGCAGTTTTGGCATGTGGCGCAGAATCCGTGCCGAGGAAGAATTTGTGCGCCCTATCACCGGTAACGGCGGCAACCAAAGCCTGACGGTGGGTTTCACGTTTTAGTACAGGCAGGCAGAAATGATGAGGGCGCACGCCGCCGACCAGAAGGTCGTTGCGGTTGAGCAGCAAGTGTTGCGGCGTCACGGACGCGGCCACATTATCGCCTGCTTCCAATACCAGTCGGGCTGCTTCGGCAGTGGTGATGTGTTCAAACACGACTTTAAGATTCGGCACTTGTGCCAAAACCGGCTTCATCACGCGCTCGATAAAGGCGGCCTCGCGGTCGAAAATATCAATTTCAGGATCAGTGACTTCGCCGTGAACCAAAAACAAAATACCCTGTTTCGCCATTTCTTCCAACACAGGAATCAGCTTAAACAAGTCAGTCACGCCGGAATCGGAATTGGTGGTCGCGCCTGCCGGATAGAGTTTGAAAGCCACGATACCAGCAGCTTTGGCTTCACGCACGAGTTCGGGAGTGGCATTGTCGGTCAAATAAAGCGTCATCAACGGCTGAAAGGTGCTGCCTTCGGGCAGGGCGGCCATAATGCGCGCTTTGTATGCTTGGGCATCGGCAACACTGACGACAGGCGGCTTCAGGTTGGGCATGATGACCGCGCGGCCCATTTGTCGGGCCGTGTACGGGGCAACGGCTTTGAGCGCGTCGCCGTCGCGCAGGTGTAAGTGCATATCGTCGGGGCGGATGATGGTCAGGGTTTGCATAGCTTACTTTCGAGTGGTTTGGTTTGATAATGTTTCAGACGGCCTTTATTCGGCGGTAACGGTTTCTATTAATTTGATGTTTCAATCGTCAACCAGCCAGCCTAAGGCAAAACGGCAGCCTTATTGTCGTAAGAATGATGGGTCAAATAAAAAACAGCCTGTACCGGAAAATGCTCGGACGACGTTGTTTTAACGGTCAGCAAGGTTTCTTTCGGACTGCCGGACGCGCGCCATGCGTAGGAAATCTGACGCATAGGCAACGGGGTTTCCGCCAAATTATCGGCACGCAACTCAGCGTTCAAACCTTGCGGCGGATTTTCTGCCAAAGCCAAAAATTGTTTGAAAATCAGATGGTCGTCGGCTTTAGCCGTGCGCACGCTGCAACTGTCTTCGGTCAGGCTCAAATAATAATCCGCGCCGTTTACCGTTTTCTTCCAAATGCTTAATGCCTCCAAATCCATCATTCCGGCAGGCAAATCGGCAATATCTTTTTTCGACAATAAAACCAGTTTGTTGGCATTGGCAAACTCGCCGACAAGGGCGGCATCGCTGTCTGCGGCCACGCAGCTTTGGCGGAACAAGTCGGTTACATTTTGGGCATAATCGGCAGCGTTCTGCGGCGAAACGCCTTCATTACCGCATGCACTCAGGCAGACGGCCAATACGGCGGCAGACAACGCGACGGCTTTAGACATTTCAGACGGCCTTTATTTGTGTTTCAACACCAGCTTGAACACGCCGTCAGCCTCGTTCGATTCCAACAAGACATGTCCGGTCTGACGGCAAAACGCTTCAAAATCGCCGGGCGCGCCGCCATCGGTAGCCAATACGGTCAGCACTTCGCCTTCCTGCATTTGCGCCAAAGCTTTTTTGGCACGCAAAATCGGCAGCGGGCATTTCAAACCGATGACATCCAGAGTTTGTGTATTCATGATAAAAACTCGTCATATTAATCAGAATTAACGTCAATTATACCGCACTTACTTGCACCCCACCCTGCAAGCCCATAAAATAAAGCCGTTTTTCACTTTGGAGCTGTCTATGCGCCGTTTTGCCCTTCTCGCTCTCAGCCTTGCCGCGACTCAAGCATTTGCTTTGGGTTTCAGCCAAAAGGATACGCTGACCAACACGCGTTATCAGGAAAGCCCTGAAGAAGTTGCCGCACGCGAATTTAAAGAACACAAAGCCGAGTTGCCGCCCTTGCCCGATACCCAATCGGGCGATTGGTTCGACCTCTATGTCAACGAAACCTACGGCAAGCAGCCCAAAATCCTGCTCAGCAGCCTGCAAATCATGCCTGCGCCTGACAACAGCATCCGCTACGTCTTGAATGTGCGCTCTGACAAAGGCTACGACAACCTCTCCGTCGAAGGCCTCTATTGCGCCCGCACGTCCTTTACTTACAGCAACGACAAGCGTTCGTCTTACAAAGTATTCGCTTACGGCGACACAGTAAACCACCGCTGGATCGAGCCGCGTAAAGGCGATTGGAAGCTGATCGGCAATGCGTTCAGCCGCAACGACGCCCTGCACACCGCCCTGTATCAGGCATTCTGTATCGACGGTATGCCGACAACGGTCGAAGGCTTGGTACAACGTTTGAAAGAACGCGGCGGCCGTCACGGTACAACGCTGACCAACCACGACAAATAAACCACTTTAATCAAGAAAAAGGCCGTCTGAAATTTTTCAGACGGCCTTGTCTTTCAAGACGGCTTAGAATTTGTGATACAGGCCCACAGAAGCGGCTTTTTGTTCAACGCCGCCTTTGTTGGCTGCAGTCAAACGGGTTTTGTTGCCGACTTTCAGATACGCCAGTTGGGCAACTACGCCGGTGCGTTTGCTGAAGGTGTATTGGCCGCCGACAACGACTTGGTCGAATTTATCCACCAATTTTTCGCCACTGTTCACGCCCTTGGCAGGCCAGCCGTGCGCGTAAGTAATGCGTGGGGTGACATTGCCCAATTTGTAACCGACTGTTACCGCTGCATCAACTACTTTCACGGCTTCAGATTTGCCTGAATCGACAGTAATGTCACTACCCTTGTACTCATTAAAACCATCGGTGAAATAGCCTAAATATTCGTTGCCTGTCTCATGGCCTTTGGCATAGTGTACGCCGCCGCCGACAAAGAGATTGTCTTTATCATAATAAGTTTCGACTTTGGCGATTTGCGCCGCTTTGACTTTGCCTGATTTGTCGGTGTACGCGCCATTGTAGTGGCCGTAAGCCGCATTGGCGGTAAAGCCGTTTTTAGAGAAGCTCACGCCGCCGGTGTATTGGTCTTTGGCCGGTTTGCTGTGCGTGTATTTGTCTGAAGGATTGCGGTTGTCGCGCGGTGCGTAAGACACGTTGAATTTGAATCCGCCGAAATCCGGGCTGTCGTAGCGTACAGCGGCGTTGCGGTTGCCGGTACGGGTAAAGATGCCCAAGCCTGCGGCATTGGTTTTGTACATCCATGGATCGATGGTGTCCATTTCGTTCAGCATATTGCTGAGTTTACCGGCGCGAATCTTACCGAAGTTACCTTGCAGGCCGATGAAGGAGTCCCGAGTGGCAAAACCTTGGGAACCGCCGGTAATGGCCGTTTTTTGTTCAACTTGCCAGATGGCTTTCAAATCGCCGCCCAAGTTCTCGCTGCCTTTGAAACCGATACGGGAGGTATTGTCATTGATGCTGGTTGCGGTAGAGCTGGTTTCAGAACCTGCGTCACCTTTGATTTTTACTTGACCGACGGTCACGCTGCTTTTGATTTGACCATACAGAATGACGTCTGCAGAGGCAGCCAGCGGCAAACCGGCAATAACCAAAGCGATAATCGATTTTTTCATTATTCTCTCCAAAACAAAGTTAAAATCTCGTGAAAACACGTTTAGCAATATTAATGTTTTCCAACGCTACAAACAACTACTTTCATCTTGATAGACACTTTTATTCATTAGAGTTTAGACTTTTTACAACATTTTCAAATAAAACAGGCCGTCTGAAAGAAATTTCAGACGGCCTTCCTATTTGCAGCGAAAACGTGACTTGGGTTGTCTTAAAAACTCCGGTTCAGGCAGATGCGGCGCAGTTTAAAGCCATGCGCGACATTATCGGCGGCGAAAACAACCGTCCCGTACAACCTTTGAACGAGCGCGAAGTCAATGAAGACAAATAACTTCTAAGGCCGTCTGAAAACAAAAAAAGCACCCGGAAATGGGTGCTTTTTCAATCACATCAATCAGGCTTTTTTGTTACCCAACGCGGCTTTCACAAACGCGCTGAACAAAGGATGGCCTTTGCGCGGATTGGAAGTAAATTCCGGATGGAACTGACAAGCGAAGAACCAAGGATGATTTGGCAATTCGATGGTTTCAACCAAACGCTCGCGGCCTGCGGATACGCCGCCAATGACCAAACCGGCTTTTTCCAACTGAGGCACATAGTTGTTGTTAACTTCGTAGCGGTGGCGATGACGTTCGCGGATATGTTCGCTGCCGTAGATTTTTGCAGCAAGACTGCCCGGTTTGAGGTCAACTTCTTGCGCACCCAAACGCATGGTACCGCCCAAATCGGCAGATTCATCGCGGGTTTCTACGCTGCCGTCGGCAGTTTGCCATTCGTCAATCAGGGCAACGACAGGCGCGGCGCATTTCAAGTCAAACTCGGTAGAGTTCGCACCCTTCAAGCCTGCAACATCGCGGGCGTATTCGATCAGGGCAATTTGCATACCCAAGCAGATACCCAAGTATGGTACGTTGTTTTCACGCGCATAGCGTACGGCGGCAATTTTGCCTTCTACGCCGCGTGAACCGAAGCCGCCCGGCACCAAAATCGCATCCATGTCTTTGAGCATGGAAACGTCGCCATTGCCCTTCTCGATGCTTTCGCTGTCGACAAAGGTAATTTGTACGTCGGTTTCAGTATGAATACCGGCGTGTTTCAGGGCTTCGATCAATGATTTGTAGGACTCGGTCAAATCAACGTATTTGCCGACCATCGCAATTTTGACGGTATGTTTCGGATTTCGAATCGCGTGAACGATTTTCTTCCATTCGGTCAAATCGGCTTGTTTGACATTCAGCTGCAACTGCTCGGTAATAATGCTGTCGATGCCTTGGTTGTGCAGCATTTCAGGGCATTCGTAAATGCTGTCCACATCGTAGCTGCCCACGATGGCGCGTTCTTCAACGTTACAGAACAAAGCAATCTTACGGCGCTCGTCCGCAGGCATTTCTCTGTCCATACGGCAGATCAGGATGTCTGGTTGCAAACCGATGCTCAACATTTCTTTAACGGTATGCTGGGTCGGTTTGGTTTTGATTTCGCCGGCGGCGGCAATGTAAGGAACATAGCTCAGGTGGGCAAACAATGTATTGTTGCGGCCGAGCTGGCTGCGCATTTGACGGATGGCTTCCAAAAAAGGCAACGATTCGATATCGCCGACTGTACCGCCGATTTCGACAATAGCCACATCATAACCGGCCGCGCCTTCATGGATACGGCGTTTGATTTCATCGGTAATGTGCGGAATCACTTGTACGGTACCGCCCAAATAGTCGCCGCGACGCTCTTTGGCAATAACGTTTTCATAGACTTGGCCGGTACTGAAGCTGTTGCGGCGAGTCATGGTGGCGTTGATGAAACGCTCGTAGTGACCGAGGTCAAGGTCGGTTTCCGCGCCGTCATCGGTCACGAATACTTCGCCGTGTTGAAAAGGGCTCATGGTACCCGGGTCAACGTTGATATACGGGTCGAGTTTAAGCATGGTCACGTTCAAGCCACGCGACTCAAGGATAGTAGCAATAGAAGCGGCGGCGATACCTTTACCCAAAGAAGATACAACGCCGCCGGTTACGAAAATAAATTTAGTCATGATGTGATACCCATGTTGGAATGTGTGATTTTAACTTGAAGCAGCATATTCTGGCAAACGGCAAAAGCTTCAGGCCGTCTGAAAACAGCGTTTTCAGACGGCCTTATCATACTGATTCTATATATCAGCGCAGCTCGCGGCGCAGGATTTTGCCAACGTTGGATTTTGGCAACTCGTCGCGGAATTCGATGTCTTTCGGCACTTTATACGCCGTCAGTTCTTTGCGGCAGAAATCGATCAGTTCTTCCTTGGTCAAAGACGGGTCTTTGCGTACGACGAAGACCTTAATCGCTTCGCCGGTTTTCTCACTTTTCACGCCGATACAGGCGACTTCCAAGACTTTGTCGTTTCCGGCCACCACTTCTTCGATTTCGTTCGGATACACATTGAAACCGGATACCACAATCAAATCTTTTTTGCGGTCCACCAGCTTCAACCAGCCTTTTTCATCCATCACAGCAATGTCGCCGGTCTCTAAAAAGCCGCGTGCATCGATTGCTTTGGCGGTTTCTTCCGGACGGTTCCAATAGCCTTTCATCACTTGCGGGCCGCGTACCCACAATTCGCCCGGCTGTCCGATAGGCACTTCTTTGCCATCCGCATCACGCAATTCGACCTCGGTTGAAGAAACAGGCAGACCAATACCGCCGCTGTAAGCTTCGATATTCAAAGGATTACAACATACGCCCGGGCTGGCTTCGGTCAAACCATAAGCTTCCACAATCGGCGTACCGGTAATTTTTTTCCATTTTTCCGCCACGGCTTTTTGTGTTGCCATACCGCCGCCCAAAGTCAGCTTCAAACGGGAAAAATCAACTTCGGCAAAATCCGGACGGTTGACCATCGCATTAAACAGGGTATTCACACCGATGAATACGCTAATCGGCTCTTTTTTCAATTCACCGATAAACCCTTTCATATCGCGAGGGTTGGTAATCAGGATGATTTTAGAACCGGTATTGGCGAAAATCATCAGGTTTACCGTCAAGGCAAAGATATGATAAAGCGGCAACGCGGCAATGACCGTTTCTTTGCCTTCGTGCAGGCTGTTTTTAATCCATTCTTTTGCCTGCAACATATTGGCGCAGATATTGCCGTGCCTGAGAACGGCGCCTTTTGCCAAACCGGTCGTGCCGCCTGTATATTGCAGCAAGGCAGTATCGTCGCGCGTCAATTCGACTGGTTTGAACGTATTTGCTGCACCTTGCTTCAAGGCCGTCTGAAAAGTCACGGTATTGGGAATGCGGTATTCCGGCACCATTTTTTTCACTTTGCGGATGACGAAGTTCATCAACGCGCCTTTAATCATGCCGAACATCTCGCCGACCGACGCGACAATTACATGTTTGATTTGCGTACGCGGCAACACCAATTCCAACGTATTGGCAAAGTTCTCCAACACGACAATCGTTGTCGCGCCGCTATCTTTCAACTGATTCTCCAACTCGCGCGGCGTATAAAGCGGATTGGTATTCACTGCCACCAAACCTGCCTGCAAAATACCGAAAAGTGCAATCGGATATTGCAAAACGTTCGGCATCATAATTGCCACACGCTCACCGCGCGGCAGTTTCAATACATTTTGCAGGTAAGACGCAAAATCGGTCGCCAACTTGCCCACTTCGGCATAAGTCAGCGTTTTGCCCATGTTTTGAAAAGCAGGTTTATCCGAGAATTTCTCAACACTTTGACGGAATACGTCACTGATGGAGCTGTATTGAGAAATATCGATTTCAGGGTTTACGCCTTGTTCGTAGCTTTTGAGCCAGAGTTTTTCCATATTGATCAGTCTTTTATTTAGTCGTTTTTTGAAATCGAGGCCATCTGAAAGGCTTTATTCAATCTGCCGTTTCGTTTTCAGACGGCCCTTTTATTAAGCTGTAATAATGACAGGCTTGTCGGTGGACATGATGATACCGCCACCCAAGCATACATCGCCGTCGTACAGTACCGCTGATTGTCCAGGGGTTACTGCCCATTGCGGCTCGTCAAAGATAAGCTCGATGGTTTCATCATCCAAGTAACGCAACGTACAAGGCGCGTCGGCCATACGGTAGCGCGTTTTGCAGGTATAGCGTCCTTCGTTCGGACGTTCGGGCAATGTGAAACTCAAATCGTTCATCATCAGGCTTTGCGTATAAAGCAAAGGATGGTCATGGCCTTGGACGACAATCAGTTCGTTTTTGGTCAAATCCTTGGCCGCAACAAACCATGGTTCGCCTGCGCCGCCGATACCCAAGCCTTTGCGTTGACCCAGCGTGTAAAACATCAAGCCAACGTGTTCGCCGACTACTTTGCCTTCAGGGGTAACCATTTTGCCATTATTGGTCGGTAGGTATTTTTGCAGAAATTCGCGGAACGGGCGCTCGCCGATAAAGCAGATGCCGGTACTGTCTTTTTTGGTTGCAGTCGGTAATTTGAATTCTTCGGCAAGACGGCGGACTTCAGGCTTTTCCAACTCGCCCAATGGGAAAATCGCGCGCTCGAGTTGGAAAGGTTTGAGGCGGTACAGGAAATAGCTTTGGTCTTTGTTTTGATCCAAGCCTTTGAGAAGGTAATGCACGCCGTTTCGAACTTCTTTGCGGGCATAGTGTCCGGTGGCAATGGTATCAGCACCCTGCTCGATGGCGTAGTCCAAAAAGCATTTGAATTTGATTTCGGCATTGCACAAGACATCCGGGTTTGGCGTGCGGCCTGCGCTGTATTCTTTGAGGAAATAAGCAAATACGTTGTCTTTATATTGCGCGGCAAAATTGACGATGTCGATATCGATTCCGATGATATCGGCAACGGCAATGGCATCAAAGGAATCTTGTTTGATGCTGCAATATTCATCGTTGTCGTCATCTTCCCAGTTCTGCATGAACACGCCGCTGATTTGATGGCCTTGCTGTTTGAGCAGGGCCGCGGTAACGGATGAATCGACGCCGCCGGAGAGGCCGACGATGATGTTTGCTGGTGTGTTGTGAGTATTCATGAGCGGAATGTGGGTTTCAAATACATTTTTTAAAGCGTGATTTTAGCACATTTTGATTTAACGACAGAAAAGGCCGTCTGAAAGCCCAATGACTTTCAGACGGCCTTTATATGCAAATTCAAGCAATTAGTGCTGATGCGCACCACCGTGGCCATGGCCGTGACCGTGATCCATACCGGATTGCGGTGCAGTTTTCACTTCCAGCTCGACAGTTTGAGGTTTCGCGTTTTTAAATTTCAGGGTTACAGGCACTTTTTCGCCTTCTTTCAGCGGTTTTTTCAGACCCATGAACATAACGTGGTAGCTGCCCGGTTTCAGCTCGGTTACGCCTTTTGCCGCCAAAGGCACGCCGCCTTTAACTTCGCGCATACGCATAACACCGTTGTCGTTAATATGGGTGTGTACTTCAACGCGTTCTGCAACAGGGCTGCTGCCGCCTACCAAGAAGTCTTGTTTGGCTTCATCGTTTTGGATTTTCATGAATGCGCCACCCATTTTCATACCTTCGACAGTGGCACGTGCCCAACCGTCTTCAATATGGATACCGGCTGCAGATACGGAAGTTGCCAAGCCTGCCAGAATCAGGGTTGCCATTAATTTTTTCATCTTTTGCTCCTTGTGTTTGCCAAATGGCTGGGATATACGGCCTTCATCTTACAACCAAAGGCCATCTGAAAACTTTGATATAGATTAATTAATACTATCTAATCCTAACGAATTACCATATTACCACATTTTTAAGCAGTTAATGCAATAATCCAAACAATAAATAACATGAACAAAGCCATCAGTTGCGCGGCCGAACCGGCATCTTTGGCACGCTTGGCCAGCTCGTGTTTTTCAGTAGAGGTATGGTCAACGGCTGCCTCGACGGCTGTATTAAACAATTCGGTAATCAGTGAAATAAACGATGCGACAATAAGCACCATTTTGGTGGCCGGGCCGAAATCAAGGAACAAAGCCAAGACAATTAAAATCAGGTTCAACCAAAAAACTTGGCGAAATGCGCTTTCATAACGATACGCGGCAGCCAGTCCATCTTTGGAGTAACCAAACGCATTAATGATGCGCTTGATACCGTTTTTTCCTTTTTTTTCAGATGCGTAGGAAGATGGTTTCATCATATGCTCAACATAAAAAGGCCGTCTGAAAAGAAACAGTCAGGTCAATTTTCAGACGGCCTTTGGGTTTATTGTTTTGCCCAAGATGCCACGGCATCTGCGAACATGGCGGCAACGTTGAAATCTTTTTGCTTCATAATTTCTTGGAAGCCGGTCGGGCTGGTTACGTTAACTTCGGTCAGATTGCTGCCGATGACATCCAAACCGGCAAGCAAAATACCGCGGCGCTTCAATTCCGGCGCAAGGGTTTCTGCAATCTCACGGTCGCGCTCGCTCAACTCCTGCGCCACGCCGCGGCCGCCGGCAGCCAAGTTGCCGCGCGTTTCGCCGTTTTGCGGAATACGCGCCAAAGCATACGGAACAACTTCCCCGCCGATAATCAAAATGCGCTTGTCGCCATGTACGATTTCAGGAATATAACGTTGCGCCATGATGGTGCGTGAATCAAGCTGCATCAGGGTTTCAAGGATACTGCCGATATTAGGGTCGGATTCGGTCAGGCGGAAAATGCCCATACCGCCCATGCCGTCCAACGGTTTGATGATGATATCGCCGTGTTCTTTCAAAAAGGCACGGACATCGGCGGAACGTGTTGTAACCAAAGTGGGCGCGGTAAACTGGCTGAAGTTCAAAATCGCCAATTTCTCATTGAAATCGCGCATTGCTTGTCCGCTGTTAAATACTTTTGCGCCCTGCTGCTGTGCCAACGTCAAAAACTGGGTCGCATACAGATATTGCATATCAAACGGCGGATCAGTGCGCATAATGACCGCATCAAAATCTTTTAAGGCCGTCTGAACTTTTGCCTCTGCTTTAAACCATTCGTGATCGTCATCGTTCTTCGCACCGACAAACTCAAATGCCGCTGCCTGAGCCACTACCCAGCCTTCACGGACGGATAATTCTCCGCTCAAGGTATGAAAAAGCTGCCAACCGCGTTTTGCCATTTCACGCATCATGGCGTAAGTAGTGTCTTTATAGGTTTTAAAACTTGCCATCGGATCGGCGATAAACAGGACTTTCATCAAAATTTCCTTGTAAACAGACGCTATAATCATACCTTGTATTCTGCTTGTCTGAAAGGGCGCAAAATACGGAAAAGGCCGTCTGAATTTCATTTTCAGACGGCCTTAAGGCTTTTAGGCGGCGGCCAGATGCAAGAGTTCGGCAGCATGGCTGCGTGTAGTGTCGGTAATGATTTCGCCGCCCAACATACGCGCGATTTCCTCAATGCGCTGATGATGATCCAATACGCTGATTTCGCTGACGGTTTGTTCGCCTTCGCTATGTTTGCGCACCTGCCAATGGTTTTCACCGCAAGAGGCGACTTGGGGAAGATGGGTTACCGCCAAAACTTGATGTTTTTTACCCAAGGCACGCAAAGCTTTACCGACCATTTCGGCGACGCCGCCACCGATACCGGTATCTACTTCATCAAAAATCAATGTCGGCACTTGCGTGTATTGGCTGGCAACCACTTGCAAAGCCAAGCTGATACGCGCCAATTCGCCGCCGGAAGCCACTTTGTTCAAAGGACGGGACGGATTGCCTTTATTTGCCGCCACTTGGAATTGCACCTGCTCCAGACCATGCGCGGTCGGCGAAGACGGCAACAAGACGATGTCAAAACGTGCGCCCTTCATGGCCAAATGTTGCATATGCTCGGTGGTCTCTTCGCCCAAACGGCCGGCCGCCTGATGGCGCATGGCGGAGAGAACGTGAGCGGCTTCGTGGTATTCGGCAAGATTGCGTGCGACTGTATTTTCCAAGGCTTCCAAATCGGCAGCCGCGTGCAGGTTTTGCAGTCGTTCGTCGATTTCTGCCAGCTTTTGCGGCAACTCTTCCGGCTCAATGCGGTATTTGCGCGCCATACTCATCAATTCGCCCATACGGCTTTCTTGTGCGGCCAATTCATTCGGATCGATATCGCTGCGACCGGCCACATCGCGCATATTGGCACTGATTTCCCCCAACTCGGCTTCAATACTTGCCAACATATTCAGGCTCTCGGCAAAGCGCGGCTCAATGTTTTGCAGATTGCCAAGCAGTTTTTGGCATTGGTAGATTTGACGTTGGATGCCGTTGTCTCCGTCTATGCTGCTGCCCACCTGCTCGGCGGTTTGCAGCAACTCGGCCGAATGCGCCAGGCTGTCGTGGCTTTGGCTTAAGGTTTCCCATTCGTTGGGTTTGAGCTCCAATTGGTTCAATTCATTAAACTGCCATTCCAAACGCTCGCGTTCGATGGCCATGGTTTCTGCCTGCTCTTGCGCTTCTTGCAGGGCTTTTTTCGCATTGACCCAATTTTGATAAAGCTGCTTGACTGTTTCTGCCTGCTCTTTGCTGCCGGCGAACGCATCCAACAACTCACGTTGCGCAGATTCTTGATTCAACGAATGATGGGCATTTTGGCCGTGAATATCGATTAACTGCTCGCCGATGGCTTTCAGTTGCGCCAGTGTTGCTGCCTGATTATTGATATAACTGCGGCTTTTACCCTTGGCATCGATAATACGGCGGATGCTGAGCTCTTCCGCATCCTCTTCCAAAAGGCCTTGCTCCTGCAGCTGTGCTTTCAGCTCAGGCAAACCGCTGATGTCGAACAAAGCCGACAACTGCGCTTCTTTAGCGCCGCTGCGCACTTGGCTGTAATCGGCTTTATCGCCTAACAACAGACCAATCGCATCCAGAGTAATCGATTTACCTGCGCCGGTCTCGCCCGTCAATACGGTAAAGCCGTTTTGAAAATCAAGATTCAGGTTTTCAACAATGACAAAATCACGCAAAGAAAGTGCCAACAGCATTGCAGTATTCCTTAGTAAATTACCCGCAACCATGCGGAATAGCTTTAGATAAGCTGATTATAACTAAGATTTTTTATAGTTTAAATCAGATTTTTCTTATGATTTATCTAAGATATTTATTTTAAACAAATTATTTTTTAAGAAACTGCTAAACGCACCACGCTATATTGTTACCCTGGCTGGCTTATTCAATGATATAAAGCGTTCATTTAATGCTATAAAACGCTAGAATAACTAACATAAAGGCCGTCTGAAACACGATTGTTTCAGATGGCCTTTACATTCAAATCAGTTAATCAGTCTGTTTCCTGATTCAACTGCTTCTTCAGCCTCCTCATCGCCTGTCGGCGGCGTTTCCATCAAATCAGGCAACACCAGCTCGCCCAATTCAGTCAGCGGTGGTAATTCTTCCAAACTTTCCAAACGCAAATCGCTTAAGAATGTTGCCGTTGTTGCCCACAAAGCCGGACGGCCGACAGAATCACGGTGACCGATGACTTCAATCCAGCCCCTATCCTGCAAGGTTTGCATCACATTTTGCGACACTGCCACGCCGCGTATGCCTTCGATATCGCCACGCGTTACCGGTTGCTGATAGGCAATAATCGCCAGCGTCTCCATCACGGCACGGGAATAACGCGGCGCGCGCTGCTCTTGCAGGCTGCCCAGCCGTTCAAATGCGGCTTGGGCAATTTGAAAACGCCAGCCCTCATGGGTATACACCAGTTGCAAAGCCCTGTCCTGCCAGCGGGCCTTCAGTTGCGCCAACACGTCAATCAGCTTGTCTTGAGACAACGGCGGCACGCACAATTCGCGCATGGCTTTTTCGTTTAAGGGTTCGACTTGCGTCAACAGCGCCGCTTCAATCAGCGCATCGGGAGAAAGTTTTTCAGTCATAATAAAATCAATGTTCAGACGGCATAAACAGCCAAAGGCCGTCTGAAAGATAATATGGTCAACGGTTTGTTACGCGCTCAAATGCGCTTTCAGTTTTTCTTCGTCCAAAAACCAATGGCAGATTTCGGTATCGCCATCCAGCAAAACAGGCACCAGCTCATTGTACTTTTCTTCTAAAACCGGATCAGCATCGACATCGACAATATCCAGCCCAAATCCAAACTGCTCCTGATAAGGCTTTAATTGTTCGCGCATTTTGTGGCACAGGCTGCAATATTCCCGAAACATCAAGGTCAGTTTCATGGCAGTTACTCTCGGAGGGACAAAAGCGGCCATTGTATAGCAAAATGCCGCCAAACCATACAGGCATGACAAAGGCCGTCTGAACAGGCGCGAGATAACGCCTTCAGACGGCCTTTATGTGTATTCTGAATTAAGACTGAACGTTAATACCGGCAGTCACGGTATTTTGGGCGCTGCTTGCAGTCAAAAACGATGCAGCTAATTCGCCGCAGCAACCGCAACAAGTCGCCACGCCCAATTGAGCCTGCAAATCGCTCATGGTGGTTGCACCGGCGGCGATGGTCTCTTTGATGTCGTGGTCAGTAATGGCGTTGCAGATGCAGACAAACATGATGTGCTCCAATAATTTTGTTACCCTCTGTAATTGAGAGTAGGATTTATTCTTGAACGTAAATATAAATAAAAACGGTTTGCATTGCAATATTGGCATTGTCCTTTTGTTTTGAAATTTTTCTATGTAAATTTGTATTTTGATTGTTATTTTATAAATAGTAAACTTTATAACCGTTCAGACGGCCACGATAACAAAAGGCGGCATCTTCGAAATGCCGCCTCTATTCATGAACGGGAATGGTGTTCATCGACCATGTTTTTCAAACGAATATTAGCAACATGGGTATAAATCTGTGTGGTGTTGATATCGGAATGTCCCAACATCATCTGGACCGAACGCAAATCGACGCCGTGATTAACCAAATGCGTGGCAAAAGCATGGCGCAAACCGTGCGGACTGAGCGAAGCAATACCGGCCGCTTCGGCATATTCTTTGACTATCATCCATGCAAGTTGACGGCTGATGCCGCTGCGTTTCTGGCTGACAAACACTTCGTCGCAGATTTTGTTTTTCAGCAACAACGGGCGCGATTCGTTGCAATAGCGTTCCACCCAATATGCCGCTTCCTGACCCAGCGGAACCAGACGCAATTTGTTGCCCTTGCCTATGGTACGGATACTGCCGCGATGTAAATCGATATCGCTGAGCGTCAATTTGACGGCTTCGGTCACGCGCAAACCTGTTGCATACATGACTTCAAGCAAGGCTTTGTCGCGCAGTCCATGCGGCGTTTCCACATCCGGTGCAGCCAGCAGCGCGTCGATTTGAGCTTCGGTAATCAGCGTGGGCAGTTTGCGTTCCGATTTCGGCGCCTTGAGAAAACGGGTGGGATTGTCTGCTCTTTGGCCTGTTTCTTCCAACCAGCCGTACATACGCTTGCAAGCCGACAATGCCCGCGCTTGGGACGTGTTTTTTTCCCCTTCCGCATACACGGCATCAGACAGGGCAAACTCATCGGCACTCAACCAATCCTGCCCGCCCTCGGCCAACCGCGCGGCGACTTTGACCAAATCACGGCGGTAACTTTGCAGCGTATTGTGGCTGAGCCTGTCTTGCAGCCAAAGGGATTCAAGCAGCTTGTCTATTAAATCGTCCATATTCATCAAACTGTATTGAAAGGCCGTCTGAACGGCATGACTTTACATCCGTTCAGACGGCCTTAGGTTTTCAAAGCCCTATCAAGAGACTTGAGAAATTGTATCCAACACTTCCTGCGCGTGTCCGGCCACTTTGACTTTGCGCCATTCATGAGCGATTTCGCCGTTTTCGTCCAGCACAAAGGTGCTGCGCTCGATGCCGAGGGATTCTTTGCCGTAAAGCTTTTTCAGCTTGATCACGTCAAACAGCTTGCAGACGGTTTCTTCTTTGTCGCTCAACAATTCAAACTGGAAGCCTTGTTTAGTGCAGAAATTCTGATGCGATTTGACACCGTCGCGCGAAATGCCGACAACGGTATAGCCCAATGCTTTGAATTGCTCCAATCGGGCATTGAAATCCAAGCCTTCGGTGGTACAGCCGGGAGTACTGTCTTTAGGATAAAAATAGACAACCAACGGCAAATGTTCGGCGGAGTTAAAATCGCTGCCGGAAGAAGATGGGAGTGTGAATTGATATTTTGACATATTATTCCTTTCAGACGGCCTAAACCTAGCCTTCGTTTATTTTTCGCTTAAATTCAAATAACTGCGCGTACCTTGAAAATCTTCCAATGCGCGCAACAAAAGCTGGAAGTGGTCGTCATTGCCGGCCAAATCCAACTCATCAGCATTGACGGTCAGCAAAGGCGCGCTTTGATACAAATGGAAGAAATGACTGTATTCGTCATGCACCCGTCCCAAATAGCCTTCAGGAAACAAGCTGATAATGCCTTCGTGACGTTTTTGCAGGCGTTTGCGGTTGTTTTCGACGGCGGTTTGCAGATAAATCACCACATCGGGTTCCGCGTATTGCGGCAAAATACGTTGCTTCATATCGGCAAAAAGCTGCTGCTCGTCATTATTCAAAACGATAGGCGTAAAAATACGGTCTTTTTCCAATAAAAAGTCAGCCACAACCATTCCGCCTTGCGCACATTGGTCTTCAATAATATTCACGCTTTCAGCGCGGCGCGTCAGGAAGAAAAGCTCGGCAGCCAAACCATTATTGGAAACATTACTGTAAAACTTCATAAGAAACGGATTATGATCCGGATTCTCCGACAACAGCAACGCGCTGAAATGCTCTGCCAAGCGGCGGCTCAAAGCGGTCTTGCCGCTACCGATGGCGCCTTCGACAACAATATAACGAGGATTCATAGTAACTCTTTGTAATGTGTTTCCCAACAATATTTTATAGCAAAAAAGGCGTGTCCAACACGCCCTTTCTTGTTTTAGTCCGTTTTTCAGACGGCCCTTATTCTTTCAACAGGAGAATACCCTGCCCGCCCAAAGCCTGAGCCAAATCAGCCGCACGGCCATACTCGCCCAACTCGAAATCCGGAAGGATTTCGGCCAAAGGCAACATAACGAAACTGCGCTCATGCGCGCGCGGATGCGGCAAGGTCAGATGCGGGTCATCGCTGCGGATACCGTCAAAATCAATAATATCCAAATCCAAAGTGCGCGGCGCATTACGGAAGGTACGTTCGCGCCCAAATTCGGCCTCGATGCGGTTTAACTCTGCCAACAACGCTACGCCGTCCAATGAAGTTCTCACCGCACAAACGGCGTTCACAAAATCGGGCTGATCATCATAGCCAACCGGCGCAGTCAGATACAGGGAAGAAGCCTTTTCGAGCCGAATATGTGGATGCGCGGCCAATTCAGCCAAAGCGGCGCGAACCTGTTCGGCAGGATTGGCGAGATTGCTACCCAAAGCGATAACGGCAAAATGCGGATACATTTCAGACGGCCTCTTTTAAAACGGCAGCGTTTTGGTTTTGGCAAGGAAAACAATCGTGGCAACACACGACATGGCTAAAACATAGACGATATAGAATTTTGGCGAACGCGGACGCGAACGCATCATAATCATGCCCAACACAATATAAACCAGCAACAGCAGGATTTTCATGCCGAGCCACGGCGCATTGAACGGCGAAAAATGGGTAATCTTCATCAGCCACAAGCCGGTAAACAGCAACATGGTGTCGTTCAAATGTGGCATGGCTTTCCAAATGCCAGCCAACGGCTTCTCAGGATGACGCCAGAGCAGGAAAAAACGGATGTTGAACAACAGGATGGTAATGGCAACGAAAATCTGATGGCTGTATTTTACAAACAGATATTGCATGGCAGTTTCTTATGTTGAGGGTTGAAAAACAAAGCAGCTATTTTACCGCAAACATCTATTTCTGACGCAACTTTTCAATCGCCAGCAGATAGGGAGGCGCATTGCGGCGGTTGACAAAGCCATAGCGTAACACGGCAAATGCTTCCTGCGGCAAAGTTTCCGCCCATTGCACAATCGCTTCAGCCTCTATTCGGCCGGCTTCATGTCCCGGATACAATACCGCTACGGCCAGCCCGCCCTCTTTCAGCAAACCCAAAGTATCCGTCAGCGCACGGATGCTGCTTGTCGCCTCAGTCGTACAGCTTTTATCGCCCCCCGGCAGCCAACCGAAATTAAATACTGCGGCATCTAAAGACTCGTCGATATAAGATAAAACGTTTTCATGACCGTCATGTATCAGGGCTACCCAACCATCTACGCCATTTTCTTTCAGACGGCCTTGAGTCTGCTCCAGTGCTTTGGATTGCACATCAAACGCCCACACCCTACCCGTCTCTCCAACCGACTGCGCCAACAGCAAAGTATCATGCCCGTTTCCGGCCGTCGCATCCAAAGCGCGGCCGCCTGCTTTTAAGGCTTGTCGTAACAAGGAGTGGGCAAAGGGAAGAATGTTCTCAAGCAGCATGATAAAGGTCGTCTGAAAATAAAAATACCCTACCGCAAAAGCGGTAAGGTATTGAAAAACAGGAATGCGTTACATCATTTATTCGGCAGGTTGTTGCACTGTCTCAACTTGAACCGGAGCAGCTGCGGCAGCGGCTTGAGGTTGTTTGTTTTCGTGTTGCAGGCTGACTGCGCGTGCAGGAACGATTGTTGAGATAGCGTGTTTGTAAACCATTTGAGTGACGGAAGTATTACGCAGCAGAACAACGTACTGGTCGAATGATTCCACTTGGCCTTGCAGCTTGATGCCGTTTACCAAGTAGATTGAAACCGGAACGTGCTCTTTACGCAACGCATTCAAAAAAGGATCTTGTAACATTTGTCCTTTAGCTGTCATATTCTTGAGCTCCATTATTATGATTGTAAAGACGCCAAAATCGGCGTTTGATGGGATTGTAGCCCCGAATAGGATAAATTACCAACTATTTTTTTCTATCACACCATTTAGGAATCCAGCAATAAGGGAACTTCCCGTCAAACCGACTGTTTCATTTCCATATTCACAACAATTCCAAATTCAAATTTGATGTTTTTTAAAATTCGGCAAATCCTATCGAAAATATGCCATGAAGTTCTAACAAGCTGTTTTTCATTATAAAAAGGCCGTCTGAAATTGTTCAGACGGCCTTTGTGCTTATTTGCTGAATTGTTTTTTCACGCTGACTTTGGTTTTCTTCTTGAAGCGGTTTTTCTCTTCCTTGCGGCCTTCGCGTTTCTCAATACGGTTACTCAGGCTGACACGGCGCAGCGGTTTTTTCTTCGGTTTGTCTTCCGCATTTTCATACGGGTTTTCCGAAACATTGTATTGAATCCGCAGCGGCGTGCCTTGCAGGTTGAAGGCTTTGCGGAACGTTTGGGTCAGATAACGTGTGTAGCTGTCAGAAATGGCATGCAGCGAATTGCCGTGAACCACAATCACCGGCGGATTCATGCCGCCCTGGTGGGCATAACGCATTTTCGGACGCACCAAACCAGCACGTGGCGGCTGTTGACGCTCGATCGCGCTTTGCAATACGCGCGTGATTTTCGGCGTCGGCATCTTAATCATCGCCGCATTATAGGCAGCCTGAATGCTTTCAAACAAACCGTCTATACCGCGCTCTTTCAATGCAGAAATAAAGTGGAACTTAGCAAAATCAAGGAAATACAGTTTGCGGTTGATATCGCGTTTCACTTGCTCGCGGCGCTCTTCACTGATGCCGTCCCATTTATTGACTGCCACCACCAAAGCACGGCCTGCTTCCAAAGCAAAACCTGCAATCGTCGCATCTTGATCGGCGATATCTTGTTGCGCGTCCAATACCAAAACGGCAACGTTTGCCGCTTCAACTGCCTGCATGGCTTTGATAACGGAGAACTTTTCTACTGCTTCATCCACTTTGCCGCGACGGCGCACACCTGCGGTATCGATGATGGTAAACGGCTTGCCTTCGCGTTCAAAATCGATATGGATACTGTCGCGCGTCGTGCCTGCCATATCAAAGGCAATCACGCGTTCTTCGCCGAGGATGGCGTTTACCAAGGTTGATTTACCGACATTTGGACGGCCGATTACAGCAAAAACAGGATGTTTCGCTTCTTCCTCTTCCTTTTCAGGCTCGGGGAAGGTTTCCAAAATATCTTCAATCAGATAATACACGCCATCGCCGTGCGCACCTGAAATCACATAAGGGTCGCCCAAGGCAAGCTCGTAGAACTCGGCGGCAAGCACAGCCCTATTGCCGCCCTCGCCCTTATTCACGGCCAAATAAACAGGACGTGGGCTTTGGCGCAAACGGTCGGCAATGATTTTGTCTTGCGGGGTCAAGCCGGTACGGCCGTCCACCAAAAATACAACCGCATCGGCTTCATCGACAGCCTGCAAGGTCTGTTTTGCCATTTCGTGCAAAATGCCGCTGTCCACAACCGGCTCAAAACCGCCGGTATCGATGACCAAATAAGGTTTGCTGCCGACTTTGCCATGACCGTAATGTCGGTCACGCGTCAGGCCGGGCAGGTCATGCACAAGCGCGTCTTTGGTGCGCGTCAAACGGTTGAATAAAGTAGATTTGCCGACATTGGGGCGGCCGACAAGCGCGATGGTTGGTTTCATGATTGAGTCTTTCTGTGTCAAGTGTCGCCTAAAAACGGGAGCGGAACACAAGCAGGTGTATTAAAAACACGGTTGATAAGGATAAGTGTAGGCCGTCTGAAAAGTCATTGCAACTTCAGACGGCCTTGATTTCAAACAAACTTATTTCAAGCTGTCAATTTTCATTTGCAGCAATTCGCGGCCTACTGCGGTCTGCGGCATTTTGCTTAAAGCAGCTTCGTAACTTTGCACGGCTTCTTTGGTTTTATTTTGGGCAACGTAAACATCGCCTTTGGTTTCCAGCATCAAAGGCTCGAAATCAGCCTCAACCTGAGTATTCAGGGCATTGATGGCGGCATCGTATTTTTTCTGCTGCAAGAGGACAACGCCCAAACGCTGAGCTGCCAAAGCTTGAACCAGCGGTGCGTTTTGGTTTTTCAGTACCCAATTCAAATGACCTTCCGCCACATCATAACGGCCGGCATCAAACTCGGTCGCCGCTACCATCAACGTAGCTTGGGCTGTCGAAATGGAATCAGGATAGTTTTTTTGCAATTCGGCCAAATCGGCGTTGATGGCTTTGGGGTCGGTCTTTTGCTGCGCCTTTTCCACCATTTGCGCCAATACAGCGGCGGCTTCCTGATCTTTTGAAGCTTTTTGGCCTTGGTAAATGGTGTAACCCAAATACCCCAAAGCCGCCACGATCAGCAAGGCAAAGATCCAACGGCCGGTGCTTTTCCAAAAATATTTAAAGTTGTCTAACTCTTGTTGTTCTTCCAAATGGGCTGCCATTTATGCGTTCTTCCATTGTTGTAAAGTGTCTGTCAAATCAGCGGCGGCAACAGTTTGTTGTTCGTGTTTGCCCTGCATATCTTTCAGGGTAACCGTACCGTTTGCCAGCTCATCCTGAGCCACAATCAGGGCAAAGCGTGCGCCACTGTTGTCTGCTTTTTTCATTTGCGCTTTCAGGCTCTGATAGCCGGAATGCTGCATCACATTGAAACCTTGTGCGCGTAAGGCTTGCGCGTATTTCATCACCTGCAAGTCCGCACCTTCGCCTTGGTGCATTGCATAGACATCAGGCGCGGCGTTCACTTCCAACGAGCCGTATTCGCTCACCAAAAGCAGCAGGCGCTCAATACCCATTGCAAAGCCGATAGACGGCGCAGGTTTGCCGCCAAGCTCTTCAATCAAACCATCGTAACGGCCGCCGCCGCACACAGTCGCCTGCGCACCGAGTTTGTCGGTCGTCCACTCAAAAACCGTCTGATTGTAATAATCCAAACCGCGGACCAAGCGCGGATTTTCAACATATTGAATACCCAAACCGTCCAACATCGCCTTGAAGCATGCATAGTGGTTTTGCGAAGCCTCGCCCAAGTAATCCACCAAACGCGGCGCCGCGTTGCAGATTTCCTGCAAATCAGGGTTTTTCGTATCCAAAACGCGCAAAGGATTGGTTTTCAGACGGCGTTTGCTGTCTTCGTCCAACTTATCTTCATAGTGGGTCAAATATTCAACCAATGCCGCACGGTGTGCCGCGCGTTCCTCACGGTTGCCCAAACTGTTGATTTCCAAAGTCAGGTATTCGCGAATACCCAATTTTTCCCATAAGTCGGCAGACATCGCGATGATTTCCGCATCAATATCCGGCCCTTCAAAACCCAAAGCCTCGATACCGACCTGATGGAACTGACGATAACGGCCTTTTTGCGGACGCTCGCGGCGGAACATCGGCCCCATATACCACAGCTTTTGCGGGCTGTTGTACAGAAGGTTGTGTTCGACCACCGCACGCAAACAAGAAGCCGTACCTTCAGGACGCAAGCTCAAACTCAAAGAATCGTTTGAATCGGAGAAGGTGTACATTTCCTTGCCAACCACATCGGTTTCCTCGCCGATGGAGCGGACAAACAAACCGGTTTGCTCGACAATCGGCGTACGGATTTGCTGATAGCCGTAAGCGCGTGTCCAGCAGCCGACCGTATCTTCAAACGCCTGCCAAAACGCAGCCGTCAGTTTGAAATCTTTTTGTTCGACAGGTAAAAGGTCGTTCATACCTTTTACAGATTGAATTTTTTGTGCCATTTCAATATGGGATAAGCGAAAATCAAATAGTTGGGCATTATAGCTGATTTTTAAGGGTTTGTGAGATTAGGAACAAATCAAAAGGCCGTCTGAAAATTGGTTTTCGCATTCAGACAGCCTGTAAAGCAGATTACAGAATCATATTCAATGACTCCAACACTTCCCCTGCTTTTCAACTTAAATTTCTTAGAAACATATTCAATATAGATTCAATGCCGTTATACTTGGATTCTTTTCATCCCATCCCTATGCACATCATGAAAATACTGCACTCTCTTTTTGTTATCGGCTTGTTAACTACTATCTTCCCCTCCCAAGCGATGGCTGCAAATAACGCCACAAACAATCAAACGAAAATAGATTTAGTCAAAAAGGTTTATCTGTCTAAAGTGGACTTAGGCTCTGAACACAATCGTGTTACTACGCCTGAACTACAAAAAATCATCCGACAATTCAATAAATTCGACACAAATATCCGTAAGCAACCCGATATGGAGATGGGATGTGACATGCCGATACATTACTACTTGGGCTTTGGCCAGGATCATCCTGATAACTTCCATAAAACCTTGCAAGTCAAGCTCACTTCTCCCCATACCGTCCGGGCAACATTTAAACAATTTGACGGCCATAGGGTCGGTGCAGATTTCATGTTGAAATGTACGGAAAACCGTTGTTTGATAGATGATTTTAAGATGATTGGCGATCAAACCAGTATCAAAACCGATTACAAACTCGTTTTGCGCAAACAAAAATGTGAGTGAGCCGACAAAATAAAAGGGCTACCCAAACAAATGGAGCAGCCCTTTGATTTTGAAATCAAGGTCGTGAAGGGTGCGGATTTAAGCGTACAGGCGGCAAATTAGGTTTTCCGTATTGAGAAACAGCTTGTCTGACTGAAGCAGCTTTTCCTGACTGCATGACGCCGCTATCGTTGCGTATTGGATGTGCTGCATACTCGTCTTGATTTAATTGTGAAACTTCTTCATTGACTTCATGCTCTACCACAAGTTCATACTCATTATCGTATGCCTTATTCTTACCAAGCCGAACTTCCCCTCCCGCCATAGCGGATACGGAAAACGCGGATAACATAATGATTATGCTGATTTCTTTCTGCATGATATTCTCCTTTTCTCAAAAATTGCTTCTTTATCATTTCTTTAATTCATGCCATAAAAGCAAGTTCAAACAAAACCAGTTTATCTGATTCCATTTATAGAGGCTATTTAAACACAAAACTTGCATCAATACATATCTATTATTAGAAGTTTATTTTCCATATAAACAAGGCCGTCTGAAAAAATCCTAAAAACCGAGTACAATCCGCTGCATGAAAAAACGTACCAACCCCCTACCCCTTTTAGACGGTGTCAAACCCAGCTATTTGGTTTTGCCGCATGAAAAGCAGTTTTACGGCTTGCCGCTGCTGCATTTTCTATGCGCTCATTTTCCCTTTGTCGGCGAAGAAAACTGGCGGCGGCGGCTGAACAGCGGTTTTGTGGTGGGCGCGGATGGCGTGCCGTTTGATGAGAATACCTTGTTCGAACCCGGCAAGACGATGTTTTATTACCGTGAAACCAGCCGTGAGAGCGAGCCGCGTATTCCGTTTGAAGAAAAGATTTTGCATATTGATGAGCATTTGATTGTAGTGGACAAACCGCATTTTCTGCCTGTCATCCCTAGCGGCAGGTTTTTGCGGGAAACCCTGCTTACACGCCTGCGTCTGCGGCCGGAATTACAGCATTTGAATGTTGAAGACATTACTCCGATTCATCGCTTGGACAAAGATACGGCAGGCGTTATGCTGCTTTCGCTCAATCCTGCTACGCGTCGCGATTATCAGACCATGTTCCAAGAAAAAACCGTCCAAAAAACCTATGAAGCGGTGGCGCCGACGCGGACGGATTTGGACTATCCGCTGGATATTTCATCCCGAATGGAACGCGGCGAAAAATTCTTTCTCACGCGGGAAACGGAAGGCGAACCCAACGCTCACACGACCATCGAACTTATCGAAAACCGCGGCGCATTCAGCCTCTACCGCCTCACGCCGCATACAGGAAAGAAACACCAGCTCCGCGTGCATATGATGAGTTTGAATATGCCGCTGATGAACGATGCGCTTTACCCTACCCCATTAGCAGCCGATGATGAAGACTATGAAAAGCCTTTAAAACTTCTGGCCAAAAGAATAGAGTTTACCGATCCTGTCAGCGGAGAAATCCGCGTATTTGAAAGCGGTTTTGCGCTTTAAGTTATCCAATCCAATAAAAAAGGCCGTCTGAAATTTTTCAGACGGCCTTTTGGTCACGGAATCATTTGATTAGTGATGAATGCAGCTGCACTCTTTGTTCATATCAATCACCATACGACCGGTAATTTTACCTTCGCGCATTTCTTGGAAGATAGTAGGCGCTTCATCCAAAGCACGCAACTCGACTTTAGGCACAACCAAGCCTTCTGCGCCGAATTGGAATGCTTCTTCCAAATCTTTGCGGGTACCAACCAGAGAGCCGACCACTTCGATGCCGTCCAATACCAAACGTGGGATAGACAAATCCATAGACTCAGGTGGCAAGCCGACTGCAACAACACGGCCGCCGGCACGGACGCAATTAACGCCTGAATTGAAGGCTGCTGCAGATACGGCTGTTACAACGGCTGCGTGTGCGCCGCCGGTTTTCTCTTGGATGACTTGAGCCGCATCTTCTTTGGCAGCATTGATCACCAAATCCGCACCGGTTTCTTTAGCAAAAGCCAGTTTGTCATCGTTGACGTCAATGGCAACAACGTGCGCGCCAAACACTTTTTTCGCGTATTGAACTGCCAAGTTGCCCAAACCGCCTGCGCCGTAAATCGCAATCCATTGGCCAGGACGAACGCCGGAAACTTTAATGGCTTTATAAGTAGTCACACCGGCACAAGTAATGCTCGAAGCTTGCGCAGGATCCAAGCCTTCAGGGACTTTGACCGCGTAATCGGCACTCACGATACAGTGGGTCGCCATACCGCCGTCGGCAGTATAACCTGCGTTCAATACGGAGCGGCACAAGGTTTCGCGGCCGGTATTGCAGTATTCGCAAGAACCGCAGCTTTGGAACAGCCATGCGATGCTGACACGGTCACCAACTTTCAGATTTTTCACACCGTCGGCAACTTCTTTAACCAAACCGATACCTTCATGTCCCAACACGCGACCCGGTTTGTCGCCGTAATCGCCTGCTGCAACGTGCAAGTCGGTGTGGCACACGCCGCAATACTCGACTTCTACCAACGCCTCGCCGTATTCCAGCGGACGTAGTTCGCGTTCAACAACTTCTACATCACCTGCTACATCTTTATTTACTACCACAGCATGCATTTTCATAAGAGAGTCTCCTAGGGTGTTGAAAAACTGTTTAGCTATAAATGAGAATACTCCCCATACCCGAAGTCGTCAACCCATAATCTTTTTAAAAACAAATAGTTATAATGTTATACCATAACAAATTCTACTTAAGCCGTATAAATCTTTAAATATATTAACAAATATGCTTTCATTTCAATCAAATCCTTTATTTTTCAGACGGCCTGCTACATGAAATAACATTGCAAATGTAAATTTTAAGAATATTCTCATTTTTAGTACTTGAACTTAAAAAGAAAAAAGAATAAGCTGTTTTCATGGCGCAGAAACACGCCTTCCCATTCATTAAGGAGACAGCATTATGGCAAAAGATTTAAATGTGTTTGATAAAGAATACGGCCTTTTAATCAACGGCGAATGGACGAAAGGTAGCGAAGGCAAACTTTTATCCTCTTACAACCCTGCCAATGGCGATGAGTTGGCCAAGTTCACAGACGCAACCGATGCCGATGTCGATGCTACCGTAGCCGCTGCGCAAGAAGCATTCAAAACATGGCGTAAAACCACAACTGCCGAACGCGCGGCCATTTTGAACAAAATCGCCGATGTAATTGACGAAAACGCCGAATTGTTTGCCCTGCAAGAAACCTTGGACAACGGCAAACCGATCCGCGAAACCCGCGCCGCCGACGTGCCTTTGGCTTCCGACCATTTCCGCTATTTCGCCAGCGTGATCCGCGGCGAAGAAGGCACTGCGACCCAGCTTGACGCCGAAGACCTGTCCATCGTTTTGCGCGAACCGATCGGCGTTGTCGGCCAAATCATTCCTTGGAACTTCCCATTCTTGATGGCCGCATGGAAAATCGCTCCGGCATTGGCCGCAGGTTGTACCATCGTCATCCACCCTTCTTCCAGCACTTCATTGAGCCTGT
Organism: Neisseria sp. HMSC073G10; assembly: GCF_001812605.1. NCBI lineage: Bacteria > Pseudomonadati > Pseudomonadota > Betaproteobacteria > Neisseriales > Neisseriaceae > Neisseria > Neisseria sp. HMSC073G10. The sequence goes on from NZ_KV809488.1 coordinate 136,292, forward strand.
TGTCCCTCGCTCAAAAAATCAACCACTTGCTGCCTAAAGGCGTGTTGAACGTGATTACCGGCCGCGGTTCCAAATCAGGCGAATACATGCTGCACCACAAAGGCTTCAACAAACTGGCCTTTACCGGCTCGACCGAAGTCGGCCGCCGCGTCGGCATCGCCGCCGCCGAATTGCTGATTCCGTCCACTTTGGAATTGGGCGGCAAATCTGCCAACATCTTCTTCGACGATATGCCTTTCGACAAAGCCCTCGAAGGCGCGCAAAAAGGTATTTTGTTCAACCAAGGCCAAGTGTGCTGCGCCGGTTCGCGCATTTTTGTACAAGAAGGCATTTACGACAAATTCGTCAATGCATTGGCGGAAGAATTCAAAAAAATCAAAGTCGGCCTGCCTTGGGAAGACGATACCCAAATGGGTTCGCAAGTCAATGCCGGACAACTCGAGACTATTTTGAAATACGTCAAAATCGGCGAACAGGAAGGCTGCCGCATCATTACCGGCGGTAAAAAAATCGAAGGCGCATTGGGCAAAGGCGAATTTGTCGAGCCTACTTTGATTGAGGCCAGCAACGAAGCCCGTGTTTCCCAAGAAGAAATCTTCGGCCCGGTTGCCACCGTGATTAAATTCAAAACCGAAGAAGAAGTCATCAAAATGGCCAACGACAGCGAATACGGCTTGGGAGGCGCAGTTTGGAGTACCGACATCAACCGCTGCCTGCGCGTTTCCAATGCATTGGAAACCGGCCGCGTTTGGGTAAACTGCTACAACCGCCTGCCTGCCGGCGCGCCGTTTGGCGGCTACAAAACTTCGGGTATCGGCCGCGAAACCCACAAAATGATGCTCGCCGCCTACACCCAAGTGAAAAACATCTACATCAGCACCCGTGAAGAACGCGAAGGCTTCTATTGATTCGGCAATTCACATTAATCTGATTTAGAACATAAAAGGCCGTCTGAAACCTGTTTCAGACGGCCTTGCTTTATTCTGTTTCGCAATAAATGCTTTATATCTTTCTCAAAAAAAGCCCCATCACTTTCTCTCTGGCCACAGCCAGCAATGCCCCGGCCACAACCACTATGGCACCCACATAGCTGACGATATTCATATCCGAAGCGGCAAAATAATCAGGGGCAAGGTAATGACCGATGGTGGACAATATCATGGTAAATACGGGTATCAGCATGGTAACAATACTGACTTTTGAAGCATCCCAATGGTTGAGCGCTTCGCCGAATGAACCGTAGCCGATCAGCGTGTTTAAGCAGCAATAGATAAAGCAGCCCCATAAAAACGGATTGCCGATATGGGCGATTTGCGACGGCTCGGCAAACGGCAGGAAAACAAAGCTGCTGCAAAAATAAATCATCAACAGGATTTGTTGGGAATTGAAATGTTTTGACAGAAGTTTTTGCGCCACGCCGTAGCACACCCAAATCATGCTACCCGAAGCCGCCATGATTACCCCGACCGCGTAGCTGCCCAAGCTGAGAAGTTCGCCGAATTTGTCGTTGAAAAACATGACCAAACCCGTCAGCAAAAGCATCAAGCCGATTTTTTGCCAGCGCGTAAAGGCCTCTTTAAACACGCCTACGCCGACCAAAATCATGGTAAAGGGCGAGAGTTGCCACAACACCTGCGTGGTTGTCGGCGAAATATAGTGCAAACCCATGGCAACGAGCACAAAGTTGGCGGAAATGCCGACAATGCCCAGCACCAATAAAAATAAGGTTTGCTTGGAAAATTCAGACGGCCGCGGCAGCTTGCCGGTCAGTCCCAACAACGCAAACAACACCAGAGAAGCCACTAAAAAGCGTATCCACACCAGCGTGGGCGCATCGACGGCTTTTAGAGCTTGTTGCGCCGCTACCGGCAGCGAGCCCCAAGTCATGGTGGCAAGCAGCGCCAATGAAAAGCCGAGCCACGGTTTTTGTTTCTTCATTTTTCAGACGGCCTTTGTTTACGCGGCTTCCCAGTAGTCGATATAAAGCTGCAATTCGAGATTATTCCGCCATTCGTTGGCAACGGGGCGGTACACCGTGCGGATGTATTCGGGAATGTCTTCGCTGCAACGCCAAAACATGGCTTCAAATTCATAACCGTCTTTTTGCAGCCAGACTTTTTTATGTTTACCTTCTGCGCCCAAAGGTTGCTGGCGGACAACATGAAATTCATCGGTAAAACTCGGCGGCGCGAAGCCCTGCCCCCAAACGTGTCGGGCAAGGTTCTGCGCCTGTTCCAGCGTAATATCGCGGGCAGGCAGGCTGCCGTCGGTGATGAAGGTTTGCGACAAATCGTCTTCGCACACCATCTCGCGCACGGCTTCTTCAAAGGCCGTCTGAAACGCGGGGATATTGTGTTCAAGTATGCTCAAACCCGCCGCCATCGCGTGTCCGCCGAATTTCAAAATCAAATCGGGATGGCGTTTGGACACCAAATCCAAAGCATCTCGCAGGTGCAAATTGGGAATGGAGCGTCCCGAACCGCGCACTTCGCCGTTGTCGGCAGGCGCAAACACGATGGTCGGACGATAAAAACGGTCTTTAAGGCGGCTGGCAACAATACCGACCACGCCTTGATGGAAGTCGTCGCGATACGCCACCAAAGTCGTCTGCCCTGGAGGTAGGGTTTCAGGAAAAGCATTCAGCGCATCTTGCAGCATAGACTGCTCGATTTCGCGGCGTTCGATATTGAGGTTGTTTAACTGAGCCGCCAGTTCCTGCGCTTCGGCATCATCTTGCGCCAATAGACAGGCAATGCCGACCGACATATCGTCCAGCCGTCCGGCCGCATTGATGCGCGGCCCCAACGCAAAGCCCATATCAAACGGCTGCGCTTTGCGCCAGTCGCGCCGCGCTACTTCAAACAAGGCACGGATACCGGGTCGCATCTTGCCCAAACGCATCCGTTTCAAACCTTGAGACACGAGGATACGGTTGTTGTGGTCCAGAGTGACGACATCGGCGACGGTACCGAGTGCGACCAAATCCAAGAGGTCGCCCAGATTCGGCTCTTTCAGGCCGTCTGAAAAATAATTGCGGCGGCGCAGTTCGGCACGCAAAGCCATCAATACATAAAAAATCACGCCCACGCCCGCCAAGCTTTTGCTTTGGAAAACGCAGCCTTTTTGGTTTGGATTGACGATGATGCAGTCGGGCACGGTCTCGGCAGGCAGATGGTGGTCGGTTACAATCACATCCAAACCCAATTCCTGCGCACGCGCCACGCCTGCAATGCTGGCGATACCGTTATCCACCGTCACCAATAAATCCACACCTTGCTCTGCCGCGATTTCAGCCAGCTCTGGTGTTAAGCCGTAGCCATGTTCAAAGCGGTTGGGCACGAGAAAATCCACTTTCGCCCCCATCGCCGCCAAACCGCTCATACCGACGGAACACGCCGTCGCACCGTCGGCATCGTAGTCGGCGACAATCAGGATTTTTTCCTGACGCTCAATCGCATCCGCCAAACGGCCGGCGGCGGCTTCGCAGTTTGTCAGCGTTTGATACGGCAAAAGCGCAGCAAGCTTGTCGTCCAACTCAGCCGGACTTTGCACATCACGCGCAGCACACAGCCGGGCAATCAAAGGATCGGTACCGGCAGTAAGCAAGTCGTTGAAAACAGTCGGATTAATGGAACGTGTTTGGATTTTGACGGACATGGTATGTGGGATTAAATAGAGAGAAAATTAATATATTTTTGAAGCGTTTATTTTAAGGTGGGGAAGGCCGTCTGAAACCTGCAATCCGTTTTCAGACGGCCTTGAATATTATTTGCGTGAAGCATCGATAATTTCACTGACTACGACATAGGGGACTGCTATCACTGCGCCGACTGCATCCAAAGCCAATGTGAATGGCGTTTGCAGGATATTCTCCGTCAACTTCTGAACGTCAGTGCTTTTTTTGGTTTCCGTATAATAAATTCTGACCGGAACGGCAGTGTCAAAACGGCGGTCTTCGGCAACATTTTTCGGCGTTGCGTAATAATGACCTTCGGTAGAAATACACCGCGTGTAGACAGTTTTGTCATCGAGTTCGACCGGCTTGAATGCCAACTGTTTCAACTTAGCAATCTCGGCAGCTTTTTGAGTATCGTAACGCAGACAGAATTTTGAGCGGAAAGTTTGCGCTTCAGGGGATTTCAATTCGACCGGCAAAGCCTTATACACATATCTTGGATTTTGCTGAACCATTTGAAACTGTTTGTCCAATTTAACATCCAAGACCGCCTTCAACTTGTTCGAATCTCTAGGATTAACAACAAACCAATATTTTTTGCCCATCATAACCAAGCTGCCTGTTTTCAATTGCGTATTGTCTTTGGCAACCACGCCAAATGCTTGAATATTGTCTTTGGCAACGGTTTTTTCGGTTGTGGTTTTATGGAACGGGTTGTTCTCTCCCCAAAGAAAGACAGTACAACCATTCAGGGTTAGTGCACTGATTAACAAGGCGGGTACAAAGTGGCGAAATTTCATGGTCATCCTCCTTCGGCATTACGATACAGGCCGTCTGAAACCTGCAATCGGTTTTCAGACGGCCTTAAGGTTTATTCCTCCCAATCCTGCCCTTCTTCTGAAGCATCGGATTGACCGGCCTCCATCACTGCTTTAATTTCTTGGAACAGCGCGCGGAAGTTTTTCGGCGGTTTGTTTTGTTCCTGCTCTTTTTTGGTGTTGCGGATCAAGGTGCGCAATTTGCCGGCGTCGGCTTGCGGGAAATCGGCCATAAATTGGGTAATCGCGCCATCGTCTGCCAACAGTCGGGTGCGCGCCTGCTCGACGCGTTGCAAAAAGGCATTGTGTGCCGTATTGTCGCCGCGCAGTTTGGCCAAATAGGCTTCGATGGGCGCAGGGTCGGTATCACGCATCAGGCGGCCGATAAATTGGGCTTGGCGTTTGAGCGCGCTGTTGGAAGTGATTTTTTTATAGGTGGCGATGGCTTCGAACAGCTCTTCGTCCAAGCCGATTTTTTTCAGCGTATCGCTGGAAAGCTTGGTCAATTCCATACCCAAAGCCTGCAAATCGTTCATCTGCTTTTTCATTTGGGTTTTGCTGACCCATTCGTCTTCTTGTTCAAACATTGTGTTTCCCTGATTTTCTGAATCAGCCTATTTTATCAGTTTTCAGACGGCCTTTCCGTGCGATTTTTGCAGAGGCCGTCTGAAACGGTTAAAATGCCGCAAAACCCTGTCAGGAAACCTTTTTATGCTGTTTAACCACACACCGGACGAGCTGTTGCGCTTGTGCGGACACACGCTGGATTTGGCCAAACAATCCGGCGCTACCTCGGCCGAAGCCGATTTCAGCGAGTCGCTCGGCCAAAGCGTCAGCGTGCGCTTGGGCGAAATCGAACAAATCGAGTTCCAACAAGATAAATCTTTAGACATTACGGTCTATGTCGGCCAACGCAAAGGCCGCGCCAGCACTGCCGACTTCTCCGAACGCGCCCTGCAAGATACGGTCAAAGCCGCCATTGACATTGCACGCTATACCGCCGAAGACGATTGCGCCGGACTTGCCGATGCTGCCTTGATGGCAACCCATATTGGCGAACTCGACCGCTACCACGAATGGGATTTGAGTACCGAATCCGCCATCGATTTGGCCAAGCAATGCGAACAGGCCGCTCTGTCAACGGACAAACGCATTGAAAATTCCGAAGGCGCATCGGTTCATACCGGCCATTACCAATATGTTTACGGCAACACCCACGGCTTTGCCGCACACCAGCAAAGCACGCACCACAGCATTTCTTGCAGCGTGGTCGCCAGCGACGAACACGGCATGCAGCGTGACTATTGGTATGATTCTTCCTGCCGTCACGAAGACATGGACGCGCCCGAACTCATCGGTAAAACCGCAGCCGAACGGACTTTACGCCGTCTGAACAGCCGCAGCGTACCGACCGGCAACTATCCCGTACTGTTTGACACCACCGTCGCAGTCGGCTTAATCGGCCACCTTATCGGCGCACTCAGCGGCGGCGCGCTCTACCGCCAAAGCAGCTTCCTGATTGACAGTATCGGCAAACAGGTGCTTCCCGAATTTCTCAGCCTTCGCGAAGAACCGCATATCCTGCGCTCGTTCCGCAGCACTTATTTCGATGCCGAGGGCGTGTCCACGCAGCCGCGTTTTGTGGTGAAAGACGGTATCGTCGAAGGCTATTTCCTCAGCAGTTACAGCGCGAAAAAACTCGGTATGCAGACAACGGGCAACGCCGGCGGTGCGCACAATCTGTATCTGAACCACACCCACGCCACGCAGGCCGACCTGTTGAAAGAAATGGGAACAGGTTTGCTGGTTACCGAATTGATGGGACAAGGCGTCAACGGCATTACCGGCGACTACTCGCGCGGCGCGGCCGGTTTTTGGGTGGAAAACGGCGTCATTGCCTATCCGGTTCAGGAAATCACCATTGCCGGACGTTTGCAGGATATGTACCGCGACATCACCGGCGTGGCAGACGACGCATTACGCCGTTCATCCAATCAAATCGGCTCCATCTTGGTTTCTAAAATGACGGTTGCCGGCAACTGATTGAACTAAATATACAAAAGGCCGTCTGAAAGATATCTTTTCTTTTCAGACGGCCTCGCCGTTATCTACTTCCATAAAAAACACATCATGCATATTGTCGTTATCCCCTCTTGGTATCCTTCTTCCGAAACCGACGTGGACGGAATCTTTTTCCGCCTCCAAGCCCAAGCTCTGCAACGCGAAGGCATGAAAATCGGCATGGTCGTACCCATGTTCCGCTACTTGAGAAGCCAGCCGAAAACCATCTTCTCACGCTTCTACGGCCTGCGCCGCCATCAGCAAGGCGGACTCAACACTTACGCCTACGACAGCATGTATTTCTTCCCGCGCTGCCCGGTTGTCGATATCGACCGCATCCGCTGGGTCAATGCAGGCATGAAAGCTTTTGAAGCCTATATCGCCGACAACGGCAAACCCGACGTAATTCACGCCCATTGCGTCAACTACGCCGCTATTTTGGCCTGCACCATCTTCAAAAAATACGGCATTCCCTATGTGATTACCGAACACAGCAGCGCCATTTCACGCGGCCTTGTCCGCAAAAACCAATGGCCGTCCATGCACGAAGCCGTGCGCCACAGCGCGGCCCGGTTCGCAGTAAGCCGTGATTTCTGCCGCATTCTCGAAAAAACCTACGCCGGTACAGACTGGCAATACCTGCCCAATATGCTGGGCGGTAATTTTGAACAGGATTTCGAGCTCCCCGAAAAAAACAATCAAGATTTCACCTTCTGCAGCGTCTCCCACCTGCGCCACCTCAAAGGCCACGACCTGCTCCTGCCTGCCTTTGCCGAAGCACTCAAAACCTATCCGCAACTTAAACTCAAAATCGGCGGCGGCGGCGTAGAAGAAGGCCGTCTGAAACAGCTGGCAAGCGACTTGGGCATCAATCACGCCGTTACCTTTACCGGCGCATTAACCACCGACCAAACCCTAGACCTCATGCGCCACAGCAACGCATTCGTCCTCGCCAGCCGTACCGAGACCTTCGGCGTCGTCTATATCGAAGCACTGTCGCAAGGTTTGCCCGTTATCGCCACACGCTGCGGCGGCCCCGAATCCATCGTCACATCCGACAACGGCCTGCTGGTGCCAATCGAAAACATACCGGAACTGACCAAAGCATTGCTCACCCTCTACGAAACCCATGCACAATACGATCCCGTCCGCTTACGCCAAGATTGCCTGCAACAATTCGGCAGCCGTGCCATTGCGCAACACCTGATTGACACCTTCCAAAAAGTGCTTAATAAGTAGGCATAAACCATACAGGCCGTCTGAAATCCTTCAGACGGCCTGCCTGCTTCCAATAAGACAAATCTAGTGTAAAATTAAGACAATAACTAAACTTTTTGATTTAAAATCAGTCAAAGGAAAAATTGTTACCTACAATAATATCCCACATATATTATGCGCTATTACGGAACGATTACTCGCTGGAACAGCAAACGCGGCTTCGGCGCTGCCACCATAGAAGACACAGGCCAAGAAATCTTTCTTGCCCTTGCCGCCTTCACCGCCCTTACTCGCCTTCCGGCCGAAGGGCAGCACATCTCCTTCAACATCACAGAAGGCCGACGCGGCCGCAAAGAAGCCGAAAATGTCTGCTTCGCCCTCGATTGCGCCGACTGCTTCGATGTCCTCGTCCCTCCCCCCGAAAAACCCCTCGCCGGCAAACAAGCCATCGTCGGCCTGATTGCCGTTATCTTCGTCTGCAGCATTTTCGCCACCTTGTGGTACGGCCTCCACTTTTCCGACAACACTCCGGAAGAGCCGGCCGTCAAAAAACAAGAAACCATGGTTCACGAAGTAGCCGCCAAAATCGAAGCCGAACGCAAAGCATGGCGCGATGCCGTCAACGGCAACAACCAACGCTCGGGACAGCCTCAACGCGCCAAAGATAATACGTCGAAAGAATAACGCTTTATCCAATACAAAAAGGCCGTCTGAAAAAATGGGAAGATGAAATTATAGATTTCTTCCTCATTCTTTCAGACGGCCTTTGTTCTTACCTCAATTCGGCTCCGCCATTTCCAACGCCTGCTTGATGTCCACTGCAACGACGCGCGATACGCCTTTTTCCTGCATGGTTACGCCGACCAGCTGTTCCGCCATTTCCATGGTCAGGCGGTTGTGGGAGATGTAGAGGAACTGGGTTTGCGCCGACATTTCTTTGACCAGGTTGCAGAAACGCGAGGTGTTGGCGTCGTCCAGCGGGGCGTCGACTTCGTCCAGAAGGCAGAAGGGGGCAGGGTTGAGGCTGAACAGGGCGAACACGAGGCTCATGGCGGTGAGGGCTTTTTCGCCGCCGGAGAGGAGGTGGATGGTGCTGTTTTTCTTGCCGGGTGGGCGCGCCATGATGGACACGCCGGCGGTCAGGAGGTCGTCGCCTATCATTTTGAGGGTGGCCTCGCCGCCGCCGAACAGGGTCGGGAAGAAGGTTTGGACTTTGCCGTTGACGGCGTCGAAGGTTTCTTTGAAACGCGCTTTGGTTTTGTCGTCGATTTGGGCGATGGCTTCTTCCAAAAGCGCGATGGCGGCCTGTACGTCTTCGCTCTGGCTGCGGTAGTAGCCGTCGCGTTCGCGCGCTTCTTCAAGTTCTTGCAGGGCGGCAAGGTTGACGGCGCCGAGGGCTTCGATTTGTTGCGAGAGACTGCCTATGTTGGTGTTCAATACTTTCGGTGATTCTTTCGCCAACGCTTCGAGCGCGTCCAAATCGGCGGCGCGTTCGGTCAGGTTTTGATGGTAGCGTTTGGCGTTAATCAGGGCTTCCTGCTGTTGCAACAGGGCGGTTTGGGTCGCGGCCTGAAGCTGTGGCAACTGGGTTTGCAGGGTTTGCACTTTAGCGTATTGCTCCCTGCCTTGCTCCTGAATCTGCGCGAGTTTGTCCTGCACGGCGATGTACTCTTCATCCAAAGTTTGTACGGCTTCGGTCAACTCGTCGAGCTTGATGTGCTGCTCGTCGTTTTGGAACTCGGTTTCATAGGCAAGGGCAAGCTCTTGCTGGCGTTCCTGCCAATCGAAGGTTTGCTGTTCAAGTTGGGCAATTTGCTGCTGGTAGTTTTGTTTTTGCTGGTTGAGCTTGTGAACGGCGACTTCGGCCAATCCATACTGGCGGTTTACTTCCAACAGGGCAAGCTGCGCCTGTTTCAGACGGCCTTGCTGTTCTTGGCGACTGTGCGCGGTGGTTTGCTGCTGGTATTCGAGTTCGGCGGCGGCCTCTTGCAAGGTAACGATGTCGTCTGCAAGGCCGTCTGAAGTATGTTGCAACACGGTCTGCTCTTCTGCCAACTGCGCCAGTTCGCGCTCGATGTGTTCTCGACGGATTTGCCCTTGGTTGGTGCGCGCCAGAAGTTCGGCGGCGCGTTGCTGCGCTTGGCTGTATTGGCGCGTGTGCTGCTGTTGCTGCTGCATCAGGTTTTTGTGCTGCGTTTCAGACGAGCGCACGGCGGCTTCCGCCTGTTTGAACTCGGCTTCGGCGGTGGAGAGTTCGGGGGCGAGGTTTTCCAGTTCGGACGCGATGCCGTCGAGACGGGCTTTTTGGGCAATCAGACTTTCCTGCGCGGGTTTGGCATAGAGCAGGACGCTGACTTTATCGACCTGATGGCCTTCGGGCGTGAGCCAGATTTGGTGCGTGCCCAAATCGTTTTGATGCGCGAGGGCGTAGCTCAAATCGGGCGCGCACAATACGCCGTCGAGCCAGTGATGCAATGCCGTCTGAAACGGCGGCTGCGCTTGGATTTGGTTCAACAATGCCTGTACGGGCAGGGATTTTTTGATGCCGCCTGAGAGGCCGTCTGAAAGCCATGCCGCCTGCCCCTGCGGCAAAGGTGCGGGGGGAACGAAGCCGTGCGGCACGGAGCGGGCGTGCAGGCGTTCGGCAAGGATGACGGACAAGGCGTGTTGCCACTCGGCGGGCGCGGTGATGTGTTGCCACAATTGCGGCGCAGCGGTGTGGTCGGTTGCCTGCCAGAAGTCGGCGGCTTCCTGCTGTTGCGACAGGATTTGCGACAATGCCTGCTGCTGCGCCTGCAAGGTGATGTGTTGCTGCTTCAGGCTTTGGAAGCGGTTTGAGGTCGTCTGAAACGCTTCGCGGGCGGCGTGTAAGGCTTCTTCGGCGGCAATGATTTGTTCTTCGTAATGCTCTTGCTGGCTTTGCAACAGAGCGGCGGCTTCCTGCGCGGCGGCGGTTTCCGCTTCGTCGGGCAGGTTCAGGGCTTGATTTTCCTGTTTCAGACGACCTTTGCGCTCTTCGTGCTTGGCAACGGTTTGTTCTGCATGGGCAAGCTGCTGCTGCTTCAACGCCAGTTCGCGGCGGATGCGGTTTGCCTCGTCCTGCTGGGTTTGGAAGGCGGCGTTGAGCGTGGCTTGGGCTTCTTCCAATTCGGGCAGATGCTCTTCGTGTTCGGCAACCTGCATCGCCCATTCTGCCAACTCAGTTTGCTTTTCTTCGACCTGCAACTCGTTTTCTTCCAGCTTGACGCGGATTTGCTGCTGCTCCTGATGGATGCGCTGCATCTGCGCCTGCGCCGCCTGTTTGTCGCGTTCGATGCGTTGGTGCAGGTTTTGCTGATGGCGGATTTGTTCTTCCAAACGAGCAATCTGCTCGCGCAACACGCCGCGTTTGTTGCTCAATTCATGTACCGCCTGCTGCTGCGACTGTTCAGCGGTCTGCAAGGCGTGTACTTCGTCGTTTAACGCCTGTACCTGCGCGGCGGTTTCGTCCTGCTGCGCCTGCAAAGACTGATGTTGCGCGGTCGCCTTATCCGCGGCGGCAAGCGATTGCTGCCATTGGGCGTAATCGAGCAAATCCTGTTGCTGGTTCAACTGCGCGGTCAGGGATTTGTAGCGTTCGGCGGTTTCGGCTTGTTTCTCCAGCTTTTCCACCTGACGCGCCAATTCGTTCTGCAAATCGCCCAAACGCTGCAAATGCTCGCGCGTGTCTTTCAGACGGCCTTCCGTCTCCTTTCGGCGTTCCTTATATTTGGACACGCCCGCCGCTTCTTCGATATAGGCGCGCAATTCCTCCGGCCGCGCTTCGATGATGCGCGAAATCATCCCCTGCTCGATAACGGCATAACCGCGCGCGCCCACGCCCGTACCCAGAAACAAATCGGTAATGTCGCGGCGGCGCACAGTCTGATTGTTGATGAAATAAGTCGATTCGCCCTGACGCGTCAGCTGCCGCTTGATGCTCACCTCGGCATACTGCCCCCATGCCCCCTGCAAACTGTGGTCGCTGTTGTCAAACACCAGCTCCACCGAAGCCCTCGGCGCAGGACGGCGCGTCGCCGCACCGTTAAAAATCACGTCCTGCATACTCTCGCCGCGAAGCTGCTTCGCCGAGGCCTCACCCAACACCCAGCGCACCGCGTCAATCACATTCGACTTGCCGCAGCCGTTCGGCCCGATAACCGCAACAAGCTGCCCCGGCACATGAATCGTGGTCGGGTCGGTAAAAGATTTGAAGCCGGAGAGTTTGATGTGGGTCAGGCGCATGGCAATGTTTCGAATCGGAAAAGAAGGCGTATTTTAACGGAAATACGCTTATCCGTTGAGAGAAAAGCATCCATAAAGTCCGACTGCTTTTTTATCCTCAAAAGGCCATCTGAAAAGTTTGTTAAAAAGAAACAGACTAGTATTGAACTCACTAAACTATTTAAAAGAAATTCATATAAAACAAATAACTAAAAAACATCTGCCCAACCACCTGCCATTTGATTAATTTTTGTACAGAAATGCAAACAAACTGTTTATTTTTTTATGATTTATGGTTATTATCGGGAATTAAAGGTTTAAAAATCAGATAAACGATCTCTCCGACCTTTTAATCAAGCGAATAACCATACAGGGAATCTCATGTCAAACATCCAAACCAAACTTAAAACCATCGTTTTTACAGCCATCAGCGCAACTATCTTGTCCGCATGCGGTGGTGGCGGAGGCGGCGGTTCATCTGCTTTAAGCACCGGCGCGACTCCTACCAATAATACCGGCAACTCTGCTGGCAACAATGGCAATTCTGCCAATAACAACAGCAATGCCAACACTCCGAAAGCGCCCTCTACTACGCTTACCAATAGTGCCGACAAGCTTGCCGAACTGACCGATGAAGCTCCAATCGATCCGGCCAATGTTAGCCAGCCTTTGCACACACATTTCATCTCCTCCAAAGGTGCACAGCAATCCAACCCTAACGTACAAATCCGCAAAGATGCCACAGGCAAAATGTTCCAAACGGACAATCAAGACCGCAACCAAAATGGTCTGATCAGTTCTATTGACTTTAACAGCAATGATGAAGTCAAAATGGACGGCGTTGTGTTATTTAACAAGACCACTGATGGCAACGCAACCCAACCTACATGGACAAGCTATGCTTCTGTTATTGCCAAAGTATATTCAAAAGGCAATACTCAAACTGATGTCAGCGAACAAACGGGCAAAGAGAAAAATACCGAATTCGCATACGGTAAATCAACTTTGGATGAACGTATTGTTGAACTTCATAAAAAGTTAGAAGCTGAAAAAGAAAATCTAAAAAAAGAACAAAACTCAGAGTCTGGTCAAGTTGATCATGACAAAATAAAGGAAATTAAAGCTAAAATTGAAGAATTAAATACCTTACACGCTAAAAATCTTGAAGTTCGGGCTAAACTAGCAGAAATGAATGAAAAAGCCAGCAAGAATCTAGCCTATTTCCGTCCAGACCAAGATGGCTTAGTTTTTGACAAACAATTCGACGGTGTCTATGTCATCAATTTTGATGACAAAACCAAAATTGTGTTGCATGATCCTTCTGCGGCCGGCTGGACATATCAAACCTTCGCGCATTACACCGATCCTAAAGGACATGTATACCAAGGCTACCAAAGCTTGGGCGATGAGACTGTCTTCACTACCCTGCCTGCAAAAGGTACAGCCACCTACAAAGGTATTTCCACTGCCTATGTGGTTACCGACAAGAACAATCGTCAGTTGACTTCCAATGTCATGGCTATCGTTGATTTCGGCCTCAAAGGTGTCCGTTTTGAAACGTCAAACTCACACTTCCATACTTTGGAAAATGGTAAGCGCGTATCCAAAGCAGATAAAAACTACGATTTCAAAGGTACGGCAAGTTGGAAAGACGGAAATCTCTTCTCCGGTAAAGTCAGCACGGCCGATGACAAGTTAAACGGCAACCTGAACGGCAAATTCTACGGCCCCAATGCTGCAGAAATCGGCGGCACTTACGGCTTGAAAAACAAAGATGCGACCGAACACTTAATCGGTGGCTACGGCGCGAAACGTCAATAAACCTGCCTAAACAAAAGGCCGTCTGAAGTTTCAGACGGCCTTTTGTTTTTTAACTTGAATTACACCGATACGGCTGCTTTGATATGCGGATGTGGATCGTAGCCTTCCAATTCGAAGTCTTCAAATTTGAAGGCAAACAAATCTTTGACTTCAGGATTGATTTTCATGGTCGGCAGGCTTCGGAAATCGCGGCTTAATTGCAGTTGAGCCTGCTCGATATGGTTACTGTACAAATGGGCATCGCCAAACGTATGGATAAACTCACCGGCTTCCAGTCCGCACACTTGCGCCATCATCATGGTCAACAATGCGTAGCTGGCGATGTTGAACGGTACGCCAAGGAAGATATCGGCGCTGCGTTGGTAAAGCTGGCAAGACAGCTTGCCGTTGGCAACGTAAAACTGAAACAGCGCGTGACAAGGCGGTAAAGCCATTTCGTCGACCAAAGCGGGATTCCATGCCGATACAATCAGACGGCGCGAGTCGGGATTTTTCTTGATTTGTTCCACCACATTGGCAATTTGGTCGATATGGCGGCCGTCGGGTGCGGGCCAGCTGCGCCATTGGTAGCCGTAAACCGGGCCCAAATCACCGTTTTCATCCGCCCATTCATCCCAAATGGAAACGTTGTTGTCTTTCAGGTATTTGATGTTGGTATCGCCTTTGAGAAACCAAAGCAGCTCATGAATAATCGAGCGCAGATGCAATTTTTTGGTAGTCAACAGCGGAAAGCCTTCACTCAAATCAAAACGCATTTGGTAACCAAACACGGAACGCGTGCCGGTGCCGGTACGGTCGGATTTGTCGATACCATTGTCGAGAACATGGCGCATAAGGTCGTGATAGGCTTTCATGTGTTTCCTTAATGTATGTGTTGTGGGAATTTCTTGTGTATTGTACCGAATTTTCAGACGGCCCGCCTCTCTGTCTTCAATGAGGCAATCTTCTCCATATTCGCGTAGTACACTCATTAACAATGTTGACAATTTAGCGCTAATTTACACGAATTTTTGAGCTGAATTAAATTTTTACAAAAAAATTTTCAATATTTTCTAGTTTAATTACTCAGCATTTTATTTTTATTAAAATATATTTAATAAAATATTTTTAAATATTTTTGATTAAATTTGAAATATAATTCCATTTTTACAAATTGGTAAAAAAATAATGTCAACAATCTAGGCAAAATTTTTCTTGGCAAGTAAAATTTTTACAGCTATATTTCAAAACATAAATATTGAAATATCTCACTCAATAGGAGTAGAAAAATGACCGACCTGAACACCCTGTTTACCAATCTCAAACAACGCAACCCCAACCAAGAACCCTTCCATCAAGCTGTTGAAGAAGTGTTCATGAGTTTGGATCCGTTTTTAGCAAAAAACCCAAAATACACCCAACAAAGCCTGCTTGAGCGTATTGTTGAACCGGAGCGCGTGATTATGTTCCGAGTCACTTGGATGGACGACAAAGGCCAAGTCCAAGTCAACCGCGGCTACCGCATTCAAATGAGTTCCGCCATCGGCCCTTACAAAGGCGGTTTGCGTTTTCACCCGACCGTCGATTTGGGCGTGTTGAAATTCCTCGCTTTTGAACAAGTCTTCAAAAACGCGCTGACCACCCTGCCTATGGGCGGTGGCAAAGGCGGTTCCGACTTTGATCCTAAAGGCAAATCCGATGCCGAAGTAATGCGCTTCTGCCAAGCCTTTATGACCGAACTCTACCGCCACATCGGTGCCGACACCGACGTCCCTGCCGGCGACATCGGCGTAGGCGGTCGCGAAATCGGCTATCTGTTCGGCCAATACAAAAAAATCCGCAACGAATTTGCTTCCGTCCTGACCGGCAAAGGCCTCGAATGGGGCGGCAGCCTGATTCGCCCTGAAGCCACCGGCTACGGCTGCGTATATTTTGCCCAAGCCATGTTGGAAACCCGCAACGACAGCATCGAAGGCAAACGCGTGTTGATTTCCGGCTCCGGCAACGTGGCGCAATACGCTGCCGAAAAAGCCATCCAACTGGGTGCAAAAGTATTGACCGTTTCCGACTCCAACGGTTTTGTCCTCTTCCCTGACAGCGGTATGACCGAAGCACAACTGGCCGCTTTGATCGAGCTGAAAGAAGTACGCCGCGAACGCGTCGCCACCTACGCCAAAGAACAAGGCCTGCAATACTTTGAAAACCAAAAACCGTGGAACATCGCGGCCGAAGTCGCCCTGCCTTGCGCCACTCAAAACGAATTGGATGCAGATGCCGCCAAAATCCTGCTGGCAAACGGTTGCTATGTGGTTGCCGAAGGTGCGAACATGCCGTCAACTTTGGGCGCGGTCGAACAATTTATCAAAGCCGGCATCCTCTACGCTCCAGGCAAAGCGTCCAACGCCGGCGGCGTAGCGACTTCAGGTTTAGAAATGAGCCAAAACGCCATCCGCCTGTCTTGGACACGCGAAGAAGTGGACAGCCGCCTTTTTGACATTATGCACAACATCCACGAATCCTGCCTGAAATACGGCAAAGTCGGCGACACAGTGAACTACGTCAATGGTGCGAACATTGCCGGTTTCGTCAAAGTTGCCGATGCCATGTTGGCGCAAGGTTTCTAAACCCCAGCCAAATCAAAAGGCCGTCTGAAAGATTTCAGACGGCCTTTTTCTTTTCAAACAAATTTTATACGCCCAAATAACCTTCCCTACTGGAAAGCCATCTTGCCAAATGCGCTTCGACGATTTCAGGGTTTTGTTCAATCAGCAAAGGGGCGATTTCGCGCGCTTGTTCCAAGAGGTGTAAGTCTTCTTCAAGGTTGGCAAAGCGCAGCATGGGAACACCGCTTTGCCGCGCGCCGAGAAATTCGCCGGGGCCACGGATGTTGAGGTCTTGTCGGGCGATTTCAAAGCCGTCGGTGTGTTCGTAGATGACTTTCAACCGCGCTTTGGCAAGTTCGCTCAAAGGTTCGGCAAACAGGAGGACGCACACGCTTTCTGCCGCGCCACGCCCTACCCGCCCGCGTAATTGGTGAAGCTGCGCCAAGCCCATGCGCTCGGCGTGTTCGATCACCATCAGGGCGGCGTTGGGCACATCTACGCCGACTTCGATGACGGTGGTGGCGACCAAGACGTTCAGACGGCCTGCGGCAAATTCCGCCATGACTTCGGCTTTTTCGGTGGCTTTCATGCGCCCGTGTACCAAGCCGATACTGAGTTCGGGTAAGGCCGTCTGAAGTTGCTCGAGGGTTTCGGTGGCGGTTTGCAGTTGCAGGGTTTCGCTTTCTTCAATCAGCGGACAGACCCAGTATGCCTGCTGTCCTTTGCGACAGATGTTGAGGACGAAGCCTTCGACTTCGGCGCGGCGGACGTTGTTGACGAGGCGGGTTTTAATCGGGGTGCGCCCGGGCGGTAATTCGTCGATGACGGATACGTCCAAGTCGGCGAAGAAACTCATGGCGAGCGTGCGCGGGATGGGGGTGGCGGACATCATCAACTGGTGGACGTCGCGCCCTTTGTTTTTGAGGGCGAGACGTTGGGCAACGCCGAACCGGTGTTGTTCGTCCACAATCACCAAGCCCAGATTTTGGAACTCGACGTCGTCTGAAAACAGGGCGTGCGTGCCGACGGCGATTTTGACTGTGCCGTCGGCCAGTTTGGCTTTGGCCTCATCTTTGGCTTTTTTGCGCTGGCTGCCGGAGAGCCAAACAACTTCAAGCCCTAACGGCTCAAGCCATTGTTTGAACTTGATGAAGTGCTGTTCGGCAAGGATTTCGGTCGGCGCCATTACAGCCACCTGCGCACCAGATTCGATAGCTGTCAAAGCAGACAAAGCAGCCACAATGGTTTTGCCGCTACCGACATCGCCTTGTAACAGGCGGTGCATGGGGTGGGTTTGCGCCATATCGCGGCAAATTTCGGATACGACTTTTTCTTGTGCATCGGTCAGGGCAAACGGCAAAGCGTGGCGCAGGGCTTGGGTCAACGTGCCGTCGCCGCCCAATGCCGCCGCCGTGCCGCTGACGCGCTTCTGCCGCGCCAAGCGCATGGAAAGCTGTTGCGCCAAAAGTTCGTCGAATTTGAGCCGCTGCCATGCAGGAAGCGCGCCGTCGGAAAGCTGGTGGATGGTGAAGCTCGGCGGCGGCGAATGCAAAAGGCGCAGGCTTTCGGCGAGGTGTGGCAGTTTCAGACGACCCAATAAGGCATCGGACAGCGTGTCGTGCAGCGGCGTAACATCCAACGCCGTCTGAATAATACGGCGCAAAGTGGGTTGATTTAAACCGTTTACGGTCGGATAAATCGGCGTAAGGCTTTCCGCCAAACCACTGCTCTCGGCATCACGGATTTTAGGGTGAATCATCTCGTCGCCATGAAACCCGTGTTTGATTTCGCCCACGGCGCGGATGCGTTTGCCGACCGCCATCTGTTTCTGGTTGCTGGCATAAAAGTGGATGAAGCGCAGAAAAAGAACGCTGCCGGAACCATCGGCGATTTGGACAATCAGCTGCTTGCGCGGTTTAAATGTCACTTCCTGATGAATGACTTCGCCCTCGACCTGACACGGCACCCCGATCGGTGCATCCTTAATCGGCATAATGTGCGTCTCGTCCTCATAACGCAACGGCAGGTGCAACACCAAATCCCATGCGGTATGGAGGTTGAGTTTGTCGAGTTTCTTGGCGGAAACATCGGTGATTTTGAGCTGTTTTTGGGTTTCGGGTGTCATCTTAAAAGGCAGCTGATTGAAAGTTTGCTGTATTTTATCCGAAAACAAAAAGGCCGTCTGAACGCAATGTTTCAGACGGCCTTCAAAGCTGAATACTTGAAACAAATGAATATTTGAAAACACGCCGGCTATCGAATCAACTTCAGCCATTGTTAGTAAACAGCTTTCAAAAAAGAAGGATGTTCAACCCATACTTTTATCAGGAATTTAGCCAATAATGTTTACATACCCAATCATTATCCATTCTCCTAAAAATGCCAATCCAATTTCAATTTGACTGTCCGCGGTTCGCCATAGAAATTGTTTTGACCTCGCGTACGGTTGTAGTTGTTTTCAAAATACGTCCTGTCAGCCAGGTTCGTTCCTATCAGGCTAATTCTGCCGCGTTTGTGAAAGTCATATTGAACAAAGCCATCTATAAGTCCGTAGCCTCCTTGGCGAATATTGTAAAGGCTACTTGTGCGACTTTGCGCGGATATTCCGCCACCCAAGGTCAACTTAGTTTGAGGCAAGCGGTAGCTTGTACCGAGGCGGAACATATGTACCGGCGTGAAGTTACTGAAGTTATACGGATCGGCAGTCGTGTTTTTCTCCAACCGCTCCGCGTTGACTTCTGCAGCATTTTTATACTTACTTTTGTTATATGTGTAGCCAACAAAAATACGCCAGTTTTCCGACAATTCGCCAGCCAATTCAAGTTCTGCACCGCTGCTCTTAACCTTACCCACAGGTTTAGCGATGGTTTGGAATGAACCTCCGTTACGACTAGTATCGGGAACAAATCCGAAATCGACAACGGTACGGTTTTTCTGCTGTAAGACAAACAAGGCAAGCGAAGCATTCAGACGGCCTTGCAAGAACGACCCTTTCCAACCTATTTCATAGTTAGTACCGATGAGTGGTGGAAGAACGGATTTGCTGGTTACATCAACGTTATCCTGTTGTTTAAAAATCTTAGTATAGCTGGCATACAAGCTTTGTTGCGGTGTCAGGTCGTAGGTAATGCCGGCATATGGCGTAAACCTATGGCTTTGCATTTTTGAGGTGTAATGCTCTTTGTCGATTTTGTTACTGCTCTCAGTTTGGAATGCCGTAGCTGGCTGGCCGTAGCGTACAGGCATTTCTTTGGTTTGTGTGGTTTCATAGCGCGTATAGTGCATCCCACCCAAGAGATGCAGACGGTTGGTTGCATTAAAGCGGGTACTGAAAGTCAAAGAATGTGTTTTATTCGTGTTAAGGTATTTCGAATAATTGTATAACGCCGGAACATGATCATCTGCAACCTGAACAGTTTTCCACAGCGGCGTTTTCAGATATTGGTTTGCCCATTTCAAATTTCCCTCTTCATCCCGCTCCTGTATTTTGTTTCCATTTGCATCCAATTCGTAAACAGGATCTTGCACCATTACGCGCTCACCATTGTCGTTGACTGTCCAGACAGGCTTACCCTCTGCATCCAAACGGGGAGTATATTTGGTAACATGCGCGCCACTACATTCCGGCACATAGATTTTGTTATTACCTTTTTCGTTATAAATATGCCAATCTGGTTCGACAATGCCTTTTTCTAAAGGATTACGCTCCGGACCATCGGGATGAATGCCGCAACTGCCTGCACCTGCATAACCTTGAGGACGGACAAAATAACGGTTTTGATAGATTTCCGTATAAGCAGAACGAATTTTTTCATTGTTATACGCATAACCGACAAAGAAATCATGTTCACGTCCAAGCAGGCGGTAGTTACCTGTCAGATCCAGCTTAAAGCCCCATTGCACATCATGTTTGGTATAGTGCAACGGCATGAAGTTGTAACGGCGGTTGTATGTGTGGCGAAGATTGTATGCTGAGTCGTATAGACGGTTGGGAAACAGGCCTTCTGCATTGTTAATAATGCCTTGCTTTGCAAGCTCCTTATCAACAAACTCTTTTTTATCTACTTCTACACCCGGATCCTGCCAGTCGTTGCACAGGAAATCCAAACCAATGTCCTGCATACATTGATCAAAACCTGCCCGACGTGCTGCCGCCCTTTGGGAGCGATATTGTTCAAAAGCAGATGCATCGAAATGATGGGCAACGTAATCTGCTTTTTTCTCTTCATATGTTTTCGTGACGCCATCACGATATTCTTTTAATTTTGCCAACGCCTTGTCTTTAGGCTCAAAAGGGATCACCTCTCCCTTTTCAGTTAGGAAACCTGTTGCCGCAGATGCTGAAATACCTGCCGCGTGTTCGTTTTTCAGAAAAAATTGTCCGACTTTGGCATCTGAATCATTATGCGTATAAGAAATTTCGGCATTGAGTTGCCATCCATTGTCAAAGACATGTTTGAAACCGGAAAAAATATTGTATTTATCAGCATTCAGGCGTGACCATGAGGTTTCACCCAAATAAGTATTACGTGGCAATTTCAAAGGATTGTTACAGGCCGGACTGGAGCTGAAGGCCGCAGTTTTTTGATCCTCACAAGGTAAAATCACGCCGGCAAAATCGGGAATGTCTTTATTTTTCTGATAAGTACCACCCAAAGTCAGCATACTGTTATCACTCAAATCCGTATCGATCACGCCATAAACCATGTCTTTCTTGTTCCATACACCCTCTTTAAAAGAACGGTGGTCCTCATGAACACCAACCAGCCTACCGCGTACCGTATGTTCATTATTCAAGCTTCCAGATACATCCAAAGCCAAACGCTTGCTGCCCCTATGGTCAGTGCTGATTTCACCGGTATGCTTAAACAAAGCTGTTGGCCGCTTACGGATTAAATTAATGGTTCCACCTGGTTCGGAATTGGATTGAGTAAGACCGGTTGCACCTCTGACAACCTCAATGTGATCATAAACAGCAAGGTCTGTGCTCGGAGAGACATCAATTTTTGCCGTATAGCCCGAACGTCCAGACACATTAGTGGTAATACCGTCTTCACCAATCTGATCAACATAGAAACCACGAGACAAAAAACGAGTTTGTAGACCCGAATCGCGAACCACGTTGATTCCCGTAGTGTTTTTCATTGCCTCTTCTAAAGAATATATTGCTTTATCATCTATCTGCCGACGCGTCATTACGCTCACCGACTGCGGCGTATCCTTGCCTGAAATACGCAAGCCAGTCGCCGTTGCCATCGTTCCGATTGTATAAGACTGACTGCGCTCGGTATTCCTTTGTGCCTGCCGTTTGCCACTGACCTTGACCGTATCCATATCTACATGTTCCACTTCTTGATGTCCCGTATCTGCAAAAACAGTTTGGCAAGGCAGTACTAATAACAAACAGATTGTTTTCATTTGAAAATCAGGTTTCACAACTATTTCCTTAATTAATAAAATCTACTTACCTATTTGATAAAAATTATAATTTATTAATTTTAAATGATATTTAATCTATAAAATTAAAATATAATAGTAATGATAGGCGGAATCATTATATACCTGATGCATTAATATATGAACTTTTTGTTATAGATTTTTTCTTATGTCCTGATTTTTAGATAAAAAAGGCCGTCTGAACGCAATGTTTCAGACGGC